>JAICYA010000381.1 GCA_025934455.1 Rudaea sp. | reverse complement strand
GCCGCCGGCGATTCCCGCGGTCAGCATCGAGGATGCGCCGCGCTACGCATGGCGCGGCGTGATGCTGGACACCGCGCGGCATTTCTATCCGGTCGACTTCATCAAGCAGCAGATCGACCTGATGTCGTACTACAAGTTCGACGTGTTCCATTGGCACCTGACGGACGACCAGGGCTGGCGCATCCAGATCAAGCGTTATCCGAAGCTGACGAAAGTCGGCGCGTGGCGCACCGAGGACGACGGCAGTCGCCAGGGCGGCTTCTACACGCAGAAGCAGATCCGTGAGGTGGTGGAGTACGCGCGCCAGCGCAACGTGATGGTGGTGCCCGAAATCGAGATGCCGGGGCACACCAGCGCGGCGATCGCGGCGTATCCGGAATTGTCGTGCAGCGGCAAACCGATCAGCGTGCCGACCACGTGGGGCGTGTTCCGCAATGTCGATTGCGTCGGCAACGATTCGACATTCACGTTTCTGGAAAACGTCCTGGACGAGGTGATGAAGCTGTTTCCCTCGCAGTACATCCACATCGGCGGCGACGAGGTCCCGGAAGGCGTGTGGGCGGACTGCGCCTCGTGCCAGCAGTTGGCGCGGACGGACGGACTGGACGGCGAGCAGGGCCTGCACGGCTATTTCGTGAATCGTATCCAGCGATACCTCGCGGGCAAGGGCAAGACCCTGATCGGCTGGGACGAAATCCTGGAAGGCCACCTCGATCCGAACGCGGTCGTGGAAGTGTGGCGCGGGCCCGCTGAGGCCGCGAAAGCGCTGGCCAACGGCAACCGGATCATCGTTGCCAGTCCGTTCTACCTCGACACGCCGATCGATCGCATGACGCTGCAGGATTTGTATCGCACCGACCCGTTCGAAAATCCGGTGTTCGCGCAGCACGCGAACCTGGTGCTGGGCTGGGAAGCGCCTCTGTGGAGCGAACGCGCCACGCCGTTGAACGGTGCCGCCCGGTTGTATCCGCGGCTGTTCGCGATCGCCGAGCATTTATGGAACCCGGGCGCCCGCGACTGGCGCGATTTCCTCCTGCGCGCGCGTGGGCAGGAAGCCTGGCTGCGGTCGCAGCACGTCGCCTACGGCCCGGAAGACAAGGACATCGTCGATGAGCGCTTGAGTTTCAGTCCGACCTACAAGCGCTGGCGGATCCGCGCGGCTCGCGGTTTCGACGACATCCTGCTGCATTACACGCTCGACGGCAGCGAGCCCACCGTGCACTCGCCCTGGTTCGGCGACGTCCTGGACTTGTATGCACCGGCGACGGTGAAGGTCGCGCCATTCCGCGGTGACGTGCAATACCAGGCAAGCCAGTCTTTCCGGATCGTCTCGAGCCTCGCACTCGGTAGCCCGGTGACCTACGCGACGCCGCCTGCGGGACGCTACTCGGCCGACCTCGATGACGGCATCCTCGGCAGCGACTATCACGACGACGCGTGGGCGGGGTGGCAGGATGCCGACATGGACGCGACGATCGACCTCGGCCAACCCACCCAGTTGTCGTCGATCGACGCCCGCTTCCTCCAGAACGCGCAGGCGTGGATCCTGCTGCCGCGCAGCGTGAGCATCGAAACCTCGGGAGACGGCAAGACCTGGACGACGGTGCAGACGATTCCAATCGCCGTCGATCCGGACGACAGGAAGCCGGCGATCCACGACATCACCTTCACCCCGAAGTCGCCGGTCCTGGCGCGCTATGTCCGCGTCGTCGCGACACGCTACGGCGCTCCGATCGACGGCATCCAGACGTGGATCTTTTCCGACGAGATCATCGTGAAATGAGCGGACGGCGCGCACGCTGCTTCGGCTCGCGTCAAATCGCGCCAAAAACGTGCCTGCTGTTCGCGCTGGCGTGCATCGCCTGGCTTCCGCAGGCGGTGTTCGCGCTCACCACGCAGTCGCTGGATGCCGGTTGGCAGTTCCGGATCGCGCCCGGCGATCATCATGCGCCCGCGCACCCGGGCGCCGAACGATGGCGGTCGGCGACCGTGCCCGGTTCGGTGCAGTTGGACCTGCTGGCGCACAAGCTGATTCCCGATCCGTACTGGCGCGACAACGAAGCGAAGATCCAGTGGGTGGGTTTGTCCGACTGGATATACCGCACGCGCTTCACAATGGATCCGGCCACGTTGGCACGCAAGTACGTCGAGCTGGTATTCGACGGCCTCGACACCTTTGCCGACGTGTACCTCAATGGTCACAAGCTGCTTGCCGCCGACAACATGTTTCGCCGCTGGCGTGTTCCGGTGAAGGCGTGGCTGCATGCGGGCGCGAACACGCTGGAAGTGCACCTGTATTCGCCCATCGAGCGGGTCCAGCCTTGGCTGTTGAAGCAGCCTTATGCGCTGCCGGGCGAGTTCGACTCGGCATTCGGCGACGAGCCCAAGGGCAAGCAAACCGCCAACTACGTGC
>JAICYA010000191.1 GCA_025934455.1 Rudaea sp. | reverse complement strand
CTGGCCAGAAGCTCGATCGCCGTGGCCACCGGGCCGCGCAGCCACGCCGGCGCGATCTCGGTGAGGAACAGCGCGATCCCGAACGCCGTCGGCACCGCCAGTGTCAGCGCGATCACCGAAGTCACCAGGGTGCCGAAGATGGGCGCCAGCGCGCCGTAATCGTTGGTGACGGGATTCCAGGCGTCGTTGGTCAGGAAATGCAGGCCCTGCCCGAACAGCACTTCGCGCCCGCCCCACAGGGTGGAGAACGCCGCGCCCAGCAGCGCGGCCAGCACCAGCAACGCGCAGCCCTTCAGCAACCAGCGAAACCATGCGTCGTGGCGGGCATCGGCGCGGTTGCGGCGGTCAGCATTGTTGTTGGCGACGGTGGCGCGGATCGATGACATGCAATCAGTGCGAAGAGCAGTGGCTGTTCCTCCCCCTTCGGAACGAAGGGGGATCGAGGGGGATGGCTTTTGGGGAAGGGCGGAGCGAAGCGAACGCGCGCGAAGCGCGAGGGGGGTGTGCTTCGGCATGCGGCCATGCATCCCCCCGCGCCTTCGGCGCGGCCCCCTTCCTGCGGAAGGGGGTAACGTTTCCTGCGGAATGGCGCGACAAGGCGGTCACTGCTTGAACTCGGTCTTCCAATACGCCTCGATCTGCTTCACCAGACTGGCCGGAAGGAGTACATAGTCCAGCGCCGCTGCCGCAGACTTGCCATCCGTGTAGGCGTAGCGGAAGAAATCGAACGCCACCTTCGAGCGCGCCGCGTTCTTCGGCTGCTTGTACATGATCACCCACGAGGTGGCGGTGATCGGCCAGGCCTTGGCGCCTGGCGCGTTGGTCATCAGCAGGTCAAAGTTCTTCGCGTGCGCCCAGTCGGCGGTGGCCGCGGCGGCCTGGAAGCTGGCGGCATCCGGCTTCACCACCTGCCCAGCAGCATTTTTCATGCGGGCATAGCCGAGGTGATTCTTTACGGCGTAGGCATATTCCACGTAACCGATCGAATTCGGGATCCGCTCGATGTACGCCGACACGCCCTCGTTGCCCTTGCCGCCGATGCCGGTCGGCCAGTTCACTGCGGTGGCTTCGCCGACCTTGGACTTCCACTCGGGGCTGACCTTGGACAGGTAATCGGTAAAGTTGAACGTGGTGCCGGAACCATCCGAGCGATGCACCACGGTGATCTTCGCGCCAGACAGCTTCACCCCGGGGTTGAGCCGTGCAATCGCGGGATCGTTCCAATGCGTGATCCTGCCCAGGAAGATGTTCGCGAGCGTCGGCCCGTCCAGCACCAGCTTGCCAGGCGCCACACCCTGCACGTTGAAGGCCGGCACGATGCCGCCGATCACGTCCGGAAACTGCCCGAGGCCGAACTTGGCAAGTGTGGCCGCGTCCAGCGGCTTGTCGGAAGCGCCGAAATCAACGGTGCCGGCTTCGATCTGCGCGATACCGCCGCCGGAACCGATGGACTGGTAGTTCACGCGGTTGCCGCTTTTCGCAGCATAAGCCGCCGACCACTTGGAGATCACCGGATAGACGAAGCTGGATCCGGCGCCGGTGATGTCGGTGGCATGCGCAGCGGTACCGAGCAGTGCCGCGGTCGCGAAGATGGCGATGCGAATTCCTGTTGAGGTGCGGTTGAACATGATCGGCTCCGGGTCACGAGCAGGTTTGCCCGGTCGCCATTTCAACCGCCGCATATTGCAAGCCGATGAGCGTTTGATTACAGGAGTGTTACAGCAGACGGTGCGGCATGAGGTCTTAACGCACGTGCTGGTAGAACACCCGTCCTTCGGATATCACGGCGCCTGCCGCAGCGTCCTCGACATGCTGTCTTCGTTCTGTCATCCAACGTGCACACCCGTGTAACCGGGGCATAGCAGGCTGGCGCTGTCCGTTCCCGACCTCCGTCGGGAGCGCATCTCAACCGCAGCGGAGATCCCCATGAAATCCAGAGTTCTCGCCGTAGCCGTCGTGCTCGCGTTGGGTGGCGGTGCCGTCATGACTACGCCCGCTTTCGCGCAGTCGGACGAGGCCGTCGAAATCGCGCAACTGAAGCAGCAGCTTGCGGTGCTTCAAGCAAAAGTGAACGAGTTGGAGCGGCGATCACATGCGCAGCCCAGCGGCTCGCATGCACAGTCCGGCGATATCAGCCGTCAGCAGAACCTGGAAGTGACGCAGCAACAGGCGAAGCTCGCGCAGGCGGCACCCGGTGCATGGGCCAGCAGCACGAAGATCGGCGGCACCGCCTTCATCGACTTCACCGACCTCGATCAGACGAAGAACGGTGCGAAGACCGATGCTTCCGGCACGGGCCTGGACGTCAAGCGCTTCTATCTCACGGTGGACCATGCCTTCAACGACGTCTGGACGGCCAACCTCACGACCGACTTCAACTACAGCAGCGCGGACGGCGAGACCCAGTTGTTCGTCAAGAAGGCGTACCTGCAAGGCGCATTCTCGAAACTCGCAACGCTGCGCGTCGGCTCGGCCAACCTCGCGTGGATTCCGTTCGTGGAAGAGTGGTACGGGTACCGTTTCGTCGAGAACACGCTGGTTGATCGCGCCAAGTTCGGCACCTCGGCGGATTGGGGCGTGCACCTGCTCGGCGACAGCGGCATGTTCAATTACCAGGCCTCCATCATCAATGGCGGCGGCTACAAGAATCCCACGCGCTCGAACAGTGTGGATTTCGAAGGTCGCATTGGCTTCCAGCCGATCAAGAGCGTGATGATCGGCATTGGCGGCTACAGCGGCGATCTCGGCAAGGACACCCACGGCACGCCGGCGCTCCACGATGCCCATCGCTATGACGCGATGATCGCCTACCACGGCGGCGGGCTCCGACTCGGCGGCGAATATTTCCGTGCGACCAACTGGAACAACGTGCTGACGCCAGCCACGGATTCGGCCGACGGCTGGTCGCTATGGAGCAGCTACGACTTCGGCCCCGCTTCGATCTTCGCACGCTACGACCGCGTCAACCCAAGCAGGGACCTCGATCCGAGTCTCAAGGACACCTACTACAACTTCGGTGTCGCCTTCCCGGTAACAGAAGGCGTGCGCGTGGCGCTCGCGTATAAGAACGAAATCCTGAAGGACAACAGCAAAACGAACACCAAATCACGCGAAATCGGAGCGTGGGGCGAGGTGAAATTCTGATCGGCATCCGGCAGTTGGCGCGACGAATCGCGATGGCGGGTGCTTGGGCAACTGGTGATCCGTGGCGCACGGGATGCGTGTCCGTATTGCCGAAGCGGAACGAATCCCTAGCGGATCCCTAACCATCGACATGCTGGAGTGCTGCCCGAGACCTCGAAGCCCAGCCCGCCGGCTGCGATGGCAACACCCGATCAAGCGAACCGTTCCACTTCGTGATGCAAGGATGTCGCCATGAAACGTGTCGCGCTGCTGTTCGCATGTTTTTTCCTCGTCGCGCCTCTCCTCGCCGCGGCGAGCAGCGTGAGCTTGCTCAACGTTTCCTATGATCCCACGCGCGAGCTCTACCGCGATGTCAATGCGGCGTTCGCCGCGCAATGGAAAGCGCAACACGGCGATGCAGTCACCATTCGGATGTCGCACGACGGCTCCGGCAAGCAGGCGCGTGCGATCGCCGACGGCTTGCCGGGCGACGTCGCCACGCTCGCGTTGGCCTATGACATCGATGTACTCTCCGACCGGCGTCTGGTGGCGAAGGACTGGCAGCAGCGCTTGCCGGACAACGCCGCGCCCTACACCTCGACGATCGTTTTTCTCGTGCGCAAGGGTAACCCGAAGCAGATCAGGGACTGGCCCGACCTGGTCCGCCCCGGCGTGCAGGTGATCACGCCGAACCCGAAGACCTCCGGTGGCGCGCGCTGGAATTTTCTCGCCGCTTGGGGCTACGCATTGAAGCGGCTGGGCGGCAACGAAGCCGGCGCCCGTGCGTTCGTCAAGGCGCTGTACCAGCACGTGCCGGTGCTGGACACCGGCGCGCGCGGCGCGACCAACACTTTCGTGCAGCGCGGCATGGGCGACGTGCTACTGGCGTGGGAGAACGAGGCGTTGCTGGCACAGCGCGAGCTCGGCAAGGGCAGCTTCGAGATCGTGGCGCCGTCGATCAGCATCCTCGCCGAACCACCGGTCACGCTGATCGATGCAAATGTGGACAAGCACCACACGCGCGCGATTGCCGAGGCGTACCTGAAATTCCTGTATTCGGCGCAAGGGCAGGAACTCGAGGCGAAGCATTTCTATCGCCCGCGTTCGCCGCAGGTGATGGCGAAATACGCCGCGCAATTCCCTAAGGTGAAGACCTTCACCATCCGCGAGGTGTTTGGCGACTGGCGCCAGGTGCAGGCGAAGTTCTTCGCCGACGGCGGCATCTTCGACCAGATCGGGCCCGGCGGGTGATCCATGAAGCGACGTGTCTTGCCGGGTTTCGGATTGAGCCTCGGGTTGACGCTGAGCTACTTGGGGCTGATCGTGCTGCTGCCGCTTGCCGCGCTGGCGTGGAAGGCGAGCGGCGCGGGGAGCGAGGCATGGCTGCACCTGCTTTCGTCTCCACGCGTAATCGCGGCCTTGAAATTGTCGTTCGGCGGTGCGCTGGTTGCCGCGCTGCTGGATGCGGTGGCGGGATTGCTGGTCGCCTGGGTGCTGGTGCGCTACCGTTTCCCGGGCAAGCGGATCGTGGACGCATTCGTCGACCTGCCGTTCGCACTGCCGACGGCCGTCGCCGGCATCACGCTG
>JAICYA010000167.1 GCA_025934455.1 Rudaea sp. | reverse complement strand
GCTTGCGCGCGAGCGATCTCTGGCGACGCAGCCGTTGACCGCACTCGATTCGGCGACGGTGACGCATCTGGAAATCCGCTGCCGGTCCTGCGTCACGCGCGTCTTCGAGCGTGTCGATGGCGTGTGGCAAATGCGCGCACCGCACGACGCGGCGGCAAATCCTGAATCCATCGCGCGTCTGCTCGCCGTGCTGCGCGCACCGGTGCGTACGCGTGCGCCGATGGCGGGTTACGACGCTACCAAACTCGGACTCGATCCGCCGCAGATCACAGTCATCGCCGATGCGACGCGCATCGATATTGGCGGCGAAGACCCGATCGACCACGATCGCTACGTGCGTATCGGCGCCGAGTTGCTGCGCGTGCCGGATCGTTTCAGCGCGCGTCTGCTCGAATCACCGGAAAGCGAATTGCTCGATCCGAAAGCGGCGAAGTAGACATGCCTGAACTTCCCGAAGTCGAAACCACCGTCCGCGGCATCGCCCCGCATCTGATCGGCCGCCGCGTGCTGGAACTCATCGTGCGCCAGCCGCGCCTGCGCTGGCCGATTCCGGCGGCGCTGCGCCGCGCCTTGCCCGGACAGAAAATTGAAAATGTGGAAAGGCGCGCAAAGTATATTCTGGCGCACACCGCGGCTGGCAGCGCCGTGATGCACCTGGGCATGTCCGGTTCGTTGCGCATCCTGCGCGCGGATGCGACGCCGGGCCCACACGACCATGTCGACTGGCGGCTGTCGTCCGGGCGAATTCTTCGCTTCACCGATCCGCGCCGCTTCGGCTGCCTGCTCTGGCAAAAGCCCGGCACGACGCATCCGTTGCTGTCTGAGCTCGGTCCCGAGCCGTTGGGCGCGGATTTCGATGGTGACCACCTGTGGCGTACCTCGCGCGGTCGTAGCGCGCCGGTGAAAACCTTCCTGATGGATCAGCACGTCGTCGTCGGGGTCGGCAACATCTACGCGGCCGAGGCGCTGTTCGCGGCGGGTATCCATCCCAATCGTGCCGCAGGTTCCGTCGCGCGCACGCGTTACGCGCGCCTCGCCGACGAGGTTCGCCGCATCCTTGCTTACGCCATCACGCGCGGCGGTACCACGCTGCGCGATTTCATCAACCCGGACGGCGCGCCGGGCTACTTCGAGCAGGAACTGTTCGTCTATGGCCGTGCGGGCGAAGCGTGCAAGGTCTGCGGCACGCCGGTGCGCTCGGTCATGCTGGGACAGCGCAGCACGTTTTACTGCGCGAAATGCCAGCGCTGAGATTCAGTTTTTCTTGTCGCCCAGCGGCAACGTCGGCTGGTGCAGCTCGATGCGGCCTTCGCCGCGCACGATCTTCTTGAATTCGGCGCGGCTCACCGACACGTAGCGCTCGTTGCCGCCGATCTCCACCTGCGGACCGTCGGTGACGGCACGGCCCCTGTCGTCGACGCGCACGACCATCGTCGCCTTCTTGCCGCTGTGGCAGATCGTCTTGATCTCCTGCATCTCGTCGGCCCAGGCGAGCAGGTACTTGCTGCCCTCAAAGGGCTCACCGCGGAAATCCGTGCGCAGGCCGTAGGCGAGTACGGGGATGCGCAGCTTGTCGACCACGTCGGATAATTGCCACGCCTGGGCGCGGGTGAGGAACTGCGCCTCGTCCACCAGTACGCAGTGCAACGCGCCGTTCGCGGCGATGTCCTCGCGTGCAAGTTCGAGCAAATCGTCGTCGCGAACGAAGGTCCGCCCTCGCGCCTTCAGGCCGATGCGCGAAGCAACCACGCCGCGGCCATGGCGGTCGTCGAGTTGCGGCGTCAGGATCAGCGTGCGCATGCCGCGCTCGCGGTAATTGTGCGCGCTTTGCAACAAAGTCGTGGTTTTTCCGGCATTCATTGCCGAATAATAAAAATACAGCTTGGCCATTCCGCCTGCCTTGTCCGCCGAACGCCGGCGGCCTCACGCACAGTGTAAGGCACTGACCAGGGAAGGGTGGGCGCTACCGACTTTCGTCGGTACCGCCGAGGCGGCGTGGATGGCAGATTGTCAACGTGCGCGGCGTTCCGCGCGTTGCCGGTAGCGTGCCATGTTGCGGAGAACCGTCATGCTGAAATTGCTTTTCGCGGCGGCCTTGTTGCACTTTCCGGGTGCGGCAGTGCAGGCGACCACGTTTACGGTGACGGCGACGGATTTCGCCTTCACCCCGTCCAGCCTGACCATTAATGCCGGCGACTCGGTGACATTCACCAATGGCGGCGGCTTCCATAACGCACATTCGACCAGCGGCCCGACCAGCTTCGATTGTGCGGCAAATTGCACAACAAACAACGCGCCCAACGGTTCGGCATGGAGCGATACGGTGGTCTTCCCCACGGCCGGAACGGTGCAATACCAGTGCGACCAGCACGCAAGTATGGGCATGCGCGGCACCATCACCGTCAATTCCGTGGCCCCACCACCGCCCTCGATCGCGCTCGGCGGCTACATGAGCGGTAACTGGTACTCGCCCGGCCAGGGCGGGCACGGTTTCCAGCTCGAATTCACCAATCTGTCGACCGGGGCGACCACGGCCAACATGCTCGCGATCTGGTTCGTCTACGCGCCCGTGGCCAGCACCGCCAGCGACGGCAGCGGCCAGAACTGGATCTACGCGCAAGGCGATTACGACACGACCAAGAGCACGGTGACCCTGCCCGCGGTCCTGCAGACCGGCGCGCGTTTCCCGCCGAACTTCAATTCCGCGGACATCCGCCGCGTCGGCACCGGACCGAATCCGCCGGACCTGTGGGGTACGCTGACCTTCAGCTTCACCGATTGCAACAATGGCACGGTGAGCTGGCACTCGGACGTGCCCGGTTACAACAATGCCAACGACACGCCGCTGCCGATCCAGCGTCTGACCCAGATCGCCGGCACGACATGTCCGCAATGAGCCTGCGCATCGTCCTGGCCGTGGCCCTGTTCGCCACGGTCAGGACGGGATTCGCGGTGGCACCGGGGGCCATGGCGCCGGATTTTCGCTTGATGCCGTTCACTGGCACGCAACCGTTGAGTCTGTCGGACTACCATGGCAAGGTCGTACTGGTGGATTTCTGGGCGTCGTGGTGCGGACCGTGCCGGCAATCGCTGCCGCTCTACAATGGCCTGCAGGCGGATTTCCCGGCAGCCGATTTCGCCATTCTCGCGGTCGGTCTCGATGAGGACGTGGCCGATGCGCGCGCTTTCTTGCACGAACATCCGGTCAAGTACGCGGCGCTGCAAAATCCGCAAGGCGACGTTGCCCAGGCGTTCGGGTTGAAGGGAATGCCGTCGTCGTATCTGATCGACCGTTCGGGAGTTGTACGCTACGCCCACGCCGGATTCGAACCCAGGGATATCGATGCACTCAAACGTGAAATCGCCGAGCTTGTCGCCCAACCCACACCTGCGCCCTGAGCGCGTCCTGCGCTGGCTGTTGGCAGTGATTGCGCTGGCTAGCCTGGCCGGTTGCGCGACCCAGACCGTGCAGCCATGGCAGCGCGGCCGGCTGGCGCGCTGGGACATGCGCTGGGACCCCGATCCATTGCAAGCGGCGATGGACCAGCATGCCTATTTCAGCAAGGAAGGCACCGCGGGCGAGATCGGCGCCGCCGGCGGCGGCTGCGGATGTAATTGATGCGGCCGTCGCCTTCGCTGTCGTTGTTGCTGGCCGCTTCCGCCGCGCTGACCGGACATGCGCCGGCACGCGCCGACGAAACCGGCTCGGAGCAATATGCCGGCTACCGTTTCAACGTCTACAGCGAAGATGCCTTGTCGGCGCCGTCGCTCGGCGATCCGCGGCGTTACCAGGTTTACTCCCAGCAATTCCTGCTGAACATGCCGATCGGCAACCGCAACACGCTGAGCGTGAACGCGACCCATGAGGTGATGAGCGGCTCCTCGCCGTGGTACGTGCAGCCGGGGCCGGACGGCAAACCGATCCAGGTTTTGAGCGGCGCGACCATCCGCGATCACCGCAGCGCGGCGACGGCGGCATTCACCCACGATGCCGGCGGCAACGACACGACCACGGTCAGCGCCACGTATTCGCAGGAACGCGATTACCGTTCCGCCGCGCTTGGCGCCGAGCACACGTTGCCGCTGAATGCGGCGCTGACGCTGGGATTCGGCGGCAGCTTCTCGCACGACCGCATCGAGCCTTTCGAGGCAATGCTTTACGACCGCATCCCGCGCGCCGAAAAAAACACGACCTCCGCGTTCGCCAGCCTGAGCCTGGTGCTGGATCGTTATTCCGTGGTCGAGAGCGGCATCCAGGTCAATTACCAGAGCGGCTATCTTTCCGATCCCTACAAGCTGGTGTCGGTTGGCGATGCGCTGGATGCGGACACCCGTCCGGGCCGGCGCAGCGAGGCCGCCTGGCTGCTGCGTTATCGTCGCGCCATGAACGAAAACGCGGCGCTGCACCTGGATTCGCGCCTGGCCGTCAACAGCTGGGGCCAGCATTCGCTGACGCTGGCAGCGAACTGGTACCAGAGCCTGGGCGACGGTTGGCAGCTCGTGCCGGGCCTGCGCTATTACAGCCAGAGCCGGGCGCGGTTCTACGCACCGTACTTTGCGCAAGACAGCGGGCCGTTTTTTTCCAGCGACTACCGGTTGGGCGCATTCGGTGCGGCGGCGGCAAACCTGAATCTGCGCAAACGCTTCGGCCATTGGGAATTTTCCGCGGGCGCCGAGCGTTACCACGCATCGACAAGTTATGCGCTCGGCGGCACGGCGCTGGCCGATCCTGCCACGGTAAGCTACACCCGGATATTCGCCGGGCTGGACTACCACTTCGATTGAGCGTCGGGACATACAAATTCGATTTTTCCAGCATGGGCTGCCCGTGTGCCCTGCATCTGGAGACGCGTGACGAATCCGTCGCGCAGGCGGCGAAAACGGCCGTCTTGGCGGAATGCATGCGACTGGATCGCAAGTACTCGCACTACCGCGACGACAGCCTCGTCGCGCGCATCGTGGCAAGTGCGGTTACCGGCATCGAAGTCGATGAGGAAACTGCCGACCTGCTCGATTTCGCGGCGGCGCTGCACGCGCAAAGCGGTGGCCTGTTCGACATAACGGCCGGCACGCTGACGCGACTGTGGGATGCGCAAAACGGACGCTTGCCGGACAAGTCCGAAATCACGATTGCACTCGCGGCCACCGGTTGGGAGCGTGTGCAATGGCGGCGTCCACGCTTGCATTTGGATGTGCCAGGCATGCGCCTGGATCTGGGCGGCATCGTCAAGGAATACGCGGCGGACCGCTGCGCCAAACTGTGCCGCGACATTGGTGCCGAAGCGGGCGTGGTCGACCTCGGCGGCGATCTGGCCCTGGTCGGGCCG
>JAICYA010000332.1 GCA_025934455.1 Rudaea sp. | reverse complement strand
GCCTGAACGCGATGTTCACCATGATGAACACGGCGCGCCTCGCCGTTGGCATCCAAGGACTTGGGCTGATCGAACGCGCCTACCAGGGCGCACTCGCCTATGCGCGCGAACGCCTGCAGGGCCGCGCGCTGAGTGGCGCGAAATTCCCCGACAAGCCCGCCGACCCGCTGATCGTGCATGCGGACATCCGCCGCATGCTGCTCACGCAGAAGGCTTTCGCCGAGGGCGGCCGCGCACTCGCCTACTACGCCGCCAGCCTGGTCGACCTGGTCGAGCGCGCGACCGATGCGGGCGAACGCAAGCGTGCCGACGAACTGCTTTCGTTCATCATCCCGATCACCAAAGCGCTGCTCACCGAAGCCGCGAACGAATGTTGCTACAACGCCGTGCAGATTTTCGGCGGCCACGGCTACATCCACGAGACCGGCATGGAACAGATCGCGCGCGACGCGCGCATCACCACGATCTACGAAGGCACGACCGGCATCCAGGCGCTGGACCTGCTCGGGCGCAAGATCATGCAGACACAGGGCGTCGGCCTGAAACATTTCCTCGAGGAAATCGGCGCGTTCTGCCAGGCCAATATCGGCAATGCCAGCGTGCAGGAATTCATGGCCCCGCTCGCCACCGTCGCCAAACAGTGGGCCGACCTGACCCAGGAAATCGGCAAACGCGCCGCGGCGAATCCGGATGAAGTCGGCGTATGCGCGGTGGATTACCTGTTCTATTCGGGCTACATCGCGCTCGCCTACTTCTGGGCACGCGCCGTCGCCGCCGCGCAGGCGTCGTCACAAGGCGCCGATTTCAAACAGGCAAAGCTCGCGACGGCGCGCTTCTACTACGCGCGCATCCTGCCGCGCACGCTCGCGCACGCGGCCAACCTGCGCGCGGGCGCCGATAGCCTGATGGCGATGCCGGATTCTCAATTCGGGTGAGGAAATTCGCCGGATCGATTGCGCCGGCCTAATGCACGACCAACACCGGAACCTTGCATTCCGCCAGCACGCGTGCCGTGACCGAGCCCAACATGACGCGCTTGAGCGCGCCGCGCCCATGCGAGCCCATCAGCACCAGATCGTACTTTCCCGTTTCCGCCTTGCGCGAGATGCAGTATGGCGCATTGCCTGCGGTGTACGCCTCGTCGAAGGCGATCCGCCCCCGTTTCAACCGCTGGCGCGCGCCTTTCAGATTCTTCTCGGCGTTTTCCCGGTGAATCTCGGCAACGCGTTGCTCTCCCAGCGCGGCGGCAACGCGGTCCATCATCCGCTGATCCACATAGAACAGCGTCACCGTGAGATCCTTGACCTCGTCGCGAAGCGATTTCACCAGGTAGTGAGCTGCCCGAGTCGAGCACTCGCTTCCGTCCGTCGCAAACAGCACCTTCATGTTCATTCTCCACGTTTGCCGTGTCTTGGATCCGGGATATATGCAGCCAGGCACTAACCTGAGGGCAGGTGCGTTGCATTATGTTTCCAAGTGGCGGGCATCGGGTTGATCCACGTCAAAGCAGGATCGCGATGCCGGATTTTCAGTTCGGCTGAGGCAACAACTGCACGGTATCGATCATCCACAGCGGGCTCGGCGTGGCGCGGTCGAACGTGAAACACAGATCGTGCGTGCCGCTGCGCGGCGGCAGGACGGCATGCAAAACCGCGACGCCGTCCGCGCCGGAGGTCCCGGCAAGTGGAATTGAGGCCAGCGCTTCGCCCTTGCACGAATCGCGATAGACGCGCAGTTCGCCGCCGGGCGACGCCGGCTTGCGCAACACGACCTTGTCCGCGTCGTGCCATAGCTGGAAGTTGTACGGCCGTTCGCCGGCGACGACGTCGACGGCGCGCACCTTTTCCATATCCACGCGTGGATAAATCCAGCACGGATCGAAAATGTCCACGCGATACACCGCTTCGCCTCCACCTAACGCGGGACCCGGCAGGCGCAACGGCAGTCCGCCGCCGGGATTGCACGAACCCAACTCGTCGCTGTTCATTCTCAGCCGTGCCGATGCGGCGGTCGCTTTCACGCGCGGCGCGAAAACACTGTCGGCATAGGCGATGCCAAACCAGCGGTAACGCGCGAACTGTTCCGGCAGGCGCGACAGAAACCCCTGCCAGTCGCGGCGCGAACCCGGCGACCACAACACTTCGGCAAGCGCCGCCGCGCGCGGGAACGCGGCGTGCTCGACGCGCTGCGGCGTGTCCATGTATTCCGTCCACAGGTTCGCCTGCGCGCCGAGTACGTGCCGCGCCTGCGCCGCATCCAGCGCCCGCGGCACGGGCTCGTAGGCGTAGACGTCGTGCAGCGACACGACATCGGGCCGCCCCGGCGGTTCGTCGTGCCGCGCGCTCTGCACATGATCGAAGTACATCAGTGGCGATGGCGCCATGATCACATCGTGGCCCGCGCGCGTAGCAGCGATGCCGCCCGCTTCGCCCTGCCACGACATCACCGTCGCATCCGCCGGCACGCCGCCTTCGAGGATCTCGTCCCAGCCGATCAGGCGGCGTCCGTGCGCGGCGAGGAACTTGCCAATGCGCGCGGTGAAGTAGCCCTGCAATGCGTTCGCGTCTGCGATACCCAACTCGTGCATGCGCCGTCGTACCTGCGCCGAAGCCTGCCACTGGTCCTTGGCAGCCTCGTCGCCGCCAATGTGGATGTAGGTGCCGGGGAACAGCTCCATCACCTCGCCGAGCACGTCTTCGAGGAAGGAAAACGTCGCATCGTCGACGTTGTACAGATACGTGTGCACGCCCCAGTCCGGCGAAACCGGCGGACGCTTGCCGGTGACGCCGAATCGCCGCGGATACGCCGCGATCGCCGCCTGTGCGTGGCCGGGCATGTCGATT
>JAICYA010000475.1 GCA_025934455.1 Rudaea sp. | reverse complement strand
CGCTGCGCCGATGGCGGCCTGGGCGCTGCTGCGGTTCGGCGCCGCCAACGGATTTTTCTGGGCGGCGGTCGGCGGGCTCATCCGCATCTTCGTGTCGGACTACCTCAAGATCAAAAGCCAGGTCGGCCTGTCGCACTATGAGGAAGCCGCGATGCTGAAGAAACTGGGCGATGCCGGCTACGACGCCAAGCGCGCGCCGCGCAATATCGGCCATAATCAGCAGCGCATGACGTTCCTGGCGCGTCCGGTAACCAGGCATTAACCGCGCGCGACGCGGAAACCTACGACGAGCGCCTGTATAACCTTCCGTCAAGCCTGCGGCCCTAGGACTGGCAGCGGCCCGGTGGCGGAGTGGCGACGCAGAAGCCATGCAAGGTCTTCCAGCCTGGTTCGATTCCAGGCCGGGCCTCCAACCCCATGTTTGCCCCGAACGGATCCCGGCGCAGGCGCGCTCCGCGCGAAATCATCGTGCGCGCGGCTTTGACAGGGATCAATGACGCGCCCGTTGCCGCGCGTAGCGTGTACTTGGGCAGGTGCATCATGCAGAACCAAACCACGGACTCCGCCGCCAATACGAGCCTCGCGACGATCTACGAGTCGATCGCGCGCTGGGTGAGGCGCTATCGCGAATCGCTCGACAACAGCCGCCAACTCGCGCAATGCGGGCCGGACGAGGTCGCGGCCATGGCGCAGGATTTGATGATCAGTCCGAGCGACCTGATGGCGCTCGCCGGCAAGAGTCCGGACAGCGCCCGTCTGTTGTACCGACTGCTCTCGGCGCTCGGCGTCGATCCGGCCGCGCTCGGCGCGCGCGATCCGATGGTGATGCGCGATCTCGAGCGGCTGTGTGTCACTTGCAGCCACAAGCGCCAATGCACGCACGATCTCGCCGCAGGCACGGGCGCCGCGCACTACAAGGACTCTGGCCCGAACGCCTATACGCTCGACATGCTGGTGGCCGCACAACCGGCGCCGTCGAACACGGCTCGTTGAGCCTTCACCGTCGTTGTTTCAGAGAATATCGCCGCGCCAGGTGACGTGGTCGCCGTCGGCGCGGACCCGTTCGGCGCGCATCAACAATTCCAGCGCGCGCCATGGCTTTTGCATGTATTCCGTGCGCGCCGGCAAATCGCGCAGGCGTTCGCCCGAGGCACCGGATGTAACGATCACCGGCACGGTCGGGGCCTTGTCGCACGCGATCTGCGCAAGCTCGACGCCATCCATGACGCCGGACAGCCGCACGTCTGTGAAGATCATCGCAATCTCGCCGCGCCTGGCATCGATCACCGCCACCGCGGCTTCGGCGCTGGCGCATTCGACGACCTTGAAACCGGCCTCTTCAAACACCGTGGCGGCGAGCGATCGTTGGTCGTCATCGTCCTCGACGACAAGAACGGTTGAGCGGGAAAATGGCTTCGACCGACCCATCGTAGCCTCCCTGTGCAATGTCGGCGGCTTGGCGCGTAACGCGGCGCCCCCGCCATTCGTTCGGCCGGCAGCGGAATAATTGCAGCGCCCCGCACGATCACCGGCGCGAATTATGATTTCCGAAAAATGGATTGTGGCTGAAGATCAACTGCTTGCGGCGCGATTGACGACGACGCGCCGCTCAATGCGCGTGGACGGAGTCCGGTGGAACT
>JAICYA010000237.1 GCA_025934455.1 Rudaea sp. | reverse complement strand
GGCTGAACGGCTTGGTGACATAGTCGTCGGCGCCCAGTTCCAGGCCGAGGATGCGGTCGAGGTCCTCGCCGAGCGCGGTGAGCATGAGCACCGGCAGGGTGTCGTCGCGGCGCAGCTCACGCAACAGGTCCAGCCCCGAGCGGCCGGGCAACATCACGTCGAGAATCAATGCGTCGTAACCGCCGTCGCGCGCACGCGCGAGCGCTTCGTCGCCGTCGTGGCTGACATCCACGGTGAATCCGTCGCGCGCGAGGAAATCGCGCAGGAGCTGGCACAACTCCTCGTCGTCGTCGGCCAGCAGGATCTTCGCCTCGCTCATGCGCGCGAAGTGTACGGCAAGGCCCCGTTGCCGGGGCCGCGTTTGCAAATGCTTACAACCGTTTGCCGGGGCTTTCCGCGCGCTACTTTCCCTTCGCGCCGTGATGCTCGGCCGAAAGCTTGTTCATCAGTGGCAGCACGGCGATCGCGATCACGGTGCAGACGATGCCGGCGTAACCCAAGTTGGTGAACAGGTGGGTGTAGATTGGCAAGGTTTGCAGTGGATCCGTCACGTCCTGCGGGATGGCGGCGTAGTTGGCGACGATGCCGCCCAGGTATTGCGAAATGCCGACGCCGACGTAGTAGGCGCCCATCATGAAGCCGCCCATGCGCGCCGGCACGTAGCGCGCGATCATGGCCAAGCCGAGGCCCGAAACCAGCAACTCGCCGAGCGAATACAGGCCAAAGCCCCAGATCAGCACCCACGTCGAGGCCTTGCCGGCCGCGTCGGCGTACAGGCCGGCCATGCCGTAGACGAAATAGCCGGCCGCGACCATGGCGAAGCCGAGCGCGAACTTGGCGGCGATGGAAATGTCCTTGCCGCGCTTGCCGAAATGCGTGTACAGCCAGGCCAGGATCGGCGACAGGATCATGATCCAGATCGGATTGAGCGCCTGGTATTGTCCCGGCAGCCAGGTATACAAATGCACGCCGAACAGGCTCCAGTCCCAGTTCGTGTTGCGCAGCGCGAACAGCGCCAGTGACGTGGGCATCTGCTGGTAGAAGATGAAGAAGAAGATGGTCTGTATGGTCAGCACCAGCGCGGCGATGAGTCCGGCACGCTCGCTGCGATGACTCTTGGTGATGAGGTAGCCGAAGATGCCGAGCATGGCCGCGCCGGCGGCCCAGACGAAGGCGCGCGCGATGGCCTGGTGTTGCAGGATCACCGCCGCGATCACCACGCACACCGCGCCGACGCCGAGCACGGCGAGCAGGCGCTTGACCTCGAACGGTCGCGCGTCCGGCTCCGAGCCGATGTGCGCCAGCGAAGCGCGCATGAAGAAGTAGTTGACCAGGCCGAAGATGAGGCCGAGGCAGCACACGCCGAACGCCGCGTGCCAGCCGAATTCGTTCTGGTAGAGCGTGTTGACGTAGTCCTTGATCCACGGCGTGAGCAGCATCGAGAAGGTCGAGCCGATGTTCACCGCCATGTAGTAGATGGTGAACGCGCTGTCGATGCGCGAATCGTCGCCGTCGTAGATCTTGCGCACCAGGTTGCCGGCGTTCGGTTTGAACAGGCCGTTGCCGACCACGATCACGCCGAGCGAAAAATACAGGAATTGGGCGTTCTCGGTCGGCAGCGTGATCAATGCGTAGCCGATGGCCAGGATCGCCGCGCCGGTGAGCATGGTGCGGCGCGTGCCGAAGACGCGGTCGCCGACCCAGCCACCAATTGCCGGGGCCACGTAGATCAACGCCGAGGCCGCGCCCCAGATCAGGTTGGCGTCGACGTCGCCAAAGCCCAGGCGCTGGACCATGTAGTACACGATCAGCGCCTGCATGCCGTAGTAGCCGAAGCGCTCCCACAGTTCGATGAAGAAAACGGTGGAGAACGACTTGTTTTGCGAGACAGGCATTGACGACATGGCGAATCCAGGCGGGATGGCGAAGGGGCGAAGGTTAACCGATGCCGGGTGAAATGGAATGTGCGACCGCCGCAAACACTCAGCGTGCCGCAGGCTTGATCCAGCGCCCGCACAGCATCGCCGCGAGCAACGTGACCAGCGCCGCCAGTGCGATCGAGGCCAGCACGTCCGAGGCGAAATGCATGCTCACGTCGATGCGCGCCAGTGCAATGAACAGTGGAACGAGCAGCAATGGGACACGCCAGCGCGGGAACAGGTACATCAGCGGCATGAACAGACCCCAGAAAAACGCATTGTGCCCGGATGGAAACGAATTGCCACCGGCAAACCAGGCATGGCTCCAGTCGCCATGGCCGAACAGTTCGTACGGGCGCAGCCGGCCGAACACATCCTTCAATGCCCAGGCGCTGGCGATGGTCGCCAGTTGCACGCCGCCCGTGAAGAGCAGCGCACGGGCGAGATAACTGCCGCGATTGAACAGCCAGATCAGCACGCCGAGCGCGAACAGGGTGCCGCCGAGCAACACGGCGGACAGCGCGTGGCTGTGCAGCAGCGAACGCCCCGAAACCGCGTCCAGCGCGCGCGTACCGTCGACGAACAGCGCGGCGCTGGCCGCCGCCGAGGCGTGCACGGCTTCGGCGATAGGACGGTCGAAACCGACGATGGAAACCAATGCCAGCAATGCGCAGGCGAGGACAGTCAGGGCGAGGGCGCGTTTACTCATGGGCCGATGATCCGGAAAAGGTGTGGCATCATATCGCGCCTGTCGAAACCGGGGATTCGCACGCATGCCCAGCACCGAACCGCGCGGACCGCGCCAGATCTGGAAGGCGCTGATCTGGTCGGGCAAAGGCCTGCGCGCTGGCTGGACGTTCGAGGCCTCGTTCCGGCTCGAAGTGTACTTGTGCGTCATCCTGTTCCCGCTTGGGTTGTGGCTGGGCAACGGCGCTGTGGAAAAGGCGCTGCTGAGCGGCAGCCTGTTGCTGGTACTCTCGGCCGAACTGCTCAATTCCGCCATCGAGGCTGTGGTCGACAAGGTCAGCCCCGAGTTCCACGAACTGGCCGGCCGTGCCAAGGACATGGGCTCCGCGGCCGTTTTCCTGCTCATGCTGAATGTGCTGGTATGCTGGACCTTGATCCTTTGGCAGCGCTTGTAATTTCGCGGCGCGGCGGAATAAACACTCCATGAGCCTATTCCAAGGC
The DNA here is from genome assembly GCA_025934455.1 of Rudaea sp. Next base: position 859 of record JAICYA010000237.1, on the reverse strand, counting down.
GAACTCCTGGTCGCCCTGCTTACCTTGTCCACGCTCGAGATCGTGCTCGGCGTGGACAACCTCGTGTTCATCTCCATCGCGGTCGGGCGCCTGCCCGAAGCGCGGCGCTCGCTGGCGCGAAAGCTGGGCTTGAGTTTCGCCTGCCTGACCCGCATCGCGCTGCTGCTCGTGCTCGCGCACCTGGCGCGCATGGACGACACGCATGCGCCGCTGTTCCACGTGGGGCAGCAGGTCATTTCCGTGCGCGACCTGATCATGACCGGCGGCGGTTTGTTCCTGCTGGTCAAGGGCGCAATGGAAATTCACGAAACTATTTTTGGCGTCGCCAAGGAGCCGCTGGCGAATGGCGCAACGGCCGCGTTCGTCTGGGTGATCGTGCAGATCGCCGTGATCGACATCGTGTTTTCGCTGGATTCGGTCATCACCGCGGTCGGCATGGTGCGCAATATCCCGGTAATGGTCGCGGCGATCGTACTCGCGGTGCTGGTGATGATCTTCGCCGCCGACACGGTCGGCGAATTCATCGACAACAATCCGACCATCCGCATGCTCGCGCTGGCGTTCATCATGATGATCGGCGTGATGCTGGTCGGCGAAGGCTTCTCGATCCACATTCCGCGCGGCTACATCTATTTCGCCATGGCCTTCTCGGCCGTGGTCGAGGTATTGAACCTCGCCGCCAAGCGGCAGAAGAAAAAGCACCTGAAACAACGCGAAGGCGACCGCGAACGCGAGACGCTATCATGACCACTGCACCAAACACGACCACCACCCGAACCGGAGGACTGCCCATGCGCCTGCAACGACTCGTGATTCTTGCGCTCGCCGCATTCATGCTGGCCGGCTGCGGCTACAACGC
>JAICYA010000008.1 GCA_025934455.1 Rudaea sp. | reverse complement strand
AGCCTCGTCCCAAAGACTACTACGCACCGGATGCGCGGAAAGCGCCTGGAATGTCAGCGGCGTGACGAAGCGCACCGCGTTGGCGGTGAGCACGACCTGCACGTCCGCGCCCGCGTCACGCAGGCGCCGCGTCAGCTCGGCCGCCTTGTACGCGGCGATGCCGCCGGAGACGCCCAGCAGGATGCGCAGGTTGGCCAGCGGCCGCTGAGGCATGCGGGAAAATTCCGACACGACGAAAGGTCGTTAGCTTACCGGAATTCGCGGGTCTGCCGGCAGCGCGGAATCCGTGCCGCGCTCACACTGCGGACATGTCGATACGCGACTGGCCAGAATCCGAACGCCCCCGCGAAAAGCTGCTCGAACGCGGCGCGGCGGCGCTTTCCGATGCGGAACTGCTGGCCCTGTTCATCGGCAGCGGCCGGCGCGGTGCGACCGCGGTGGACATCGGCCGCGAATTGCTCGTGCGCCACGGCAGCCTGAAAACCCTGCTCGAGCGCGACACCGCCGCGTTGGCCGCCGAGCCCGGCCTCGGCGTGGCCAAGTCCTGCCGCCTGCTCGCCGCCCTGGAACTGGGCCGCCGTTACCTCGCCTGCGATTTGCGCGAGCGCGAGTCACTGGCGCATCCGTCTGCTTGCGCCGACTACCTGCGCGTACGCATCGGCGCCTACCCTTACGAGGTTTTTGCGTGCATCTTCCTCGACAACCGGCACCGCATCCTCGCCTTTGAGGAATTGTTCCGCGGCACCATCGACGGCGCCAGCGTGCACCCGCGCGAAGTGGTGCGGCGCTGCCTCGTGCACAACGCCGCAGCGGTTATCCTCGCCCACAACCATCCGTCCGGCGTGGCCGAACCGAGTCAGGCCGACCGCGCGATCACCGCCGAACTCAAGCGCGCGCTGGAAACCATCCAGGTGCGCGTGCTCGATCACTTCATCATCGGCGCCGGGTTGCCGATGTCGTTCGCCGCACGCGGCTTGCTTTGACACGGTTCGGGCTATACTCCGGCGGGGAGGATGGCTTTGCGTGATTTTTGCTTATCCCACGGAGTTTCCCGCTGACGAGGTCGAACGTCGCGTGCCGGATGCGGCGACGGCGCGCACGCTCGTGCGCGAGCGCAATCCGCAGCTGCTCGAACTGCTCGCCTACCGGCGCGAACGCTTCGCCTCGTTGATCGCCGCGCGCACCGATCATCCGCCGATCGCCGGTGCCGAGGACGCGGTGCTGATGGCGTTTTGCCGCCTGGCGTTCCGACACGGCACCTGGGGCAACGATTTCCATGCTTATCACAACGAAGGCCACATTTTCGAGATTCTCGGTCCGCGCCTGGAGCGCCTGATAGATGCTATCGGCATCGGTTCGCTGAGCCTGCGCGACTGGTTCCTGCTCGCGCTGTTCGCCGCCGCCCACGACCTGCGCCAGCGCGAGACGCCGCAATTCGCCGCCGGCATCGGCAGCAACGAACGCGCCAGCATCGAGGAAACGTTTCGCATCCTGCACACTTGCGGATTCAGCGAGGAGCGCAACGCCGAGGTGTTCATCGACATCGAACTGATGATCGCCGGCAGCACGTTCGACGCGCGCCCGCCGCTGCCTGCGCTGGAATTGAACAGCGCCGAAGTCGTGGTCGAATCCGGTGGCGCGCTGGCGCAAAAGCTCGACGCCAAACTCGACAAACATGCGCCGGGTTGGCGCGCGGACGCGCGCATCGTGCACGCGCTGGATCTGACCCTGATCGCCGCCGACCTGGATACCGCCAACGTGGCCGAGGCGTTTTCGCTATTCATGGCCAGCGCCGAACGCCTGTGCCTGGAACGCGAAATGCGCAGCCACCGCAATCCGGCCAGCGCGGCTTCCGCGCTGCCCATGCTGAATTTCCTCACTTCCGGGCAGGAGCATTATTTCTTCGATCTGCACCGCTTCAGCTCGGCGCAGGGTCGCACCGCGTTCGCCGCGGCCAAGCAGGCGAACATCCAGCCGATGCGGGATTTGTCCCGCGATCTGCGCGCCGCCGTGCCTGCGCCAGGCACGGGAAACGAGGTGCTGGCTGCGTTCCACGCGCTCGCCGAAAAAGCGCATTAGCGAAGCGGTCCAGCCTGAATTCGGCGTCGGAATGCGCTTTTTCACGGTGGATTTATACACAATGCTGCATTCGTCGCATTGTGCCAAATTGCCAAAATTTGTCACTAATTCGTTACGATATTTCTTTCGAAATATCAATGATTTAGACGAATTCAGCACGTTCCGACCCACAATCGCCACGAATTGACATTGGCTCCGCAGTCTATCGCGCCGGGCGATACACACAGAGTTATCCACAGGCTCGAAAACCGCATTGTCATGCGGTTTTTCACAAGCGCCGCGCGCGCGCGCCGACGACTCCTTTGGCGCAGGCGCCGCGCCGACTACAATAGTGCGCGATTTCCGGAATCTCCCGAGTGAAAGACTCCCTGCACCAACTCGTCCAGCAGGCCATCGCGCGCCTGCGGGAGCAAGACGTATTGCCCGCCGATGCCGTTGCGTCCTTCGTGATCGAACGCACACGCAGCGCCGAGCATGGCGATTTCGCCACGAACGCCGCGCTGCTGCTGGCCAAGCACGCGCGCACGAATCCGCGCGCGCTGGCGCAGGCGCTGGTCGCGGCGCTGCCGCAAAATCCACAAATTGCAAAAGTGGAGATTGCCGGCCCTGGTTTCATCAACTTCTTTCTTGCGCCGGCTGCCTACCATGTCGAGGTTCGGCGCATCCACGCCGACGGCGACGACTACGGCCAAAACCGGTCCGCCGCGGGCAGGACCGCCGGCGTCGAATTCGTCTCGGCCAATCCGACCGGCCCGCTGCACGTCGGCCATGGCCGGGCCGCGGCGATCGGCGACTGCCTTGCGCGCGTGCTCGCCGCGAGCGGCTGGAACGTCAAACGCGAGTTCTACTACAACGACGCCGGCGCGCAGATCAACAATCTCGCTATCTCGGTGCAGGCACGCGCGCTTGGCAAGAGCCCGGACGACGCAGGCTGGCCCGAGGACGGCTATCGCGGCGACTACATCAAGGATGTCGCGCAGGCGTACATGGACGGCGCGAGCGTAAAAACGGATAACCAGACGATCGTCGGCGCGAAGGATACGCACGATCTCGATGCGATCCGCCAGTTTGCGGTGGCGTATCTGCGCCGCGAACAGAATGCCGATCTGGCCGCGTTCGGGGTGGGATTCGACGTGTACTTCCTCGAGTCCTCGCTATACGCCGACGGCAAGGTGGACGAAACCGTGCGCGAACTCGTCGCCCATGGCCACACCTACGAGGAGGGCGGCGCGCTGTGGCTCAAGACCACCGACTTCGGCGACGACAAGGATCGCGTCATGCGCAAGTCGGACGGCAGCTATACCTACTTCGTGCCGGACGTCGCCTACCACCGCAGCAAGTGGCAGCGCGGCTACTTGCGCGCGATCACCGAGCTCGGCTCCGACCACCACGGTTCGCTCGCGCGCGTGAAGGCGGGCTTGCAGGCGCTGGACTGCGGCATCCCGAAGAACTGGCCGGAGTACGTGCTGCACCAGATGGTCACGGTGATGCGCGGCAGCGAGGAAGTGAAGCTGTCCAAGCGCGCCGGCTCCTATGTCACCTTGCGTGATCTCATCGACGAGGTCGGTCGCGACGCGACGCGCTACTTCCTGATCGCGCGCAAGGCCGATTCACAGCTCGTGTTCGACATCGACCTGGCGCGTTCGCAGTCCAACGACAATCCGGTCTACTACATCCAGTACGCCCACGCGCGCGTCGCCAGCGTGATGCGCCAGCTGCGCGAGCGCGGCATCGCGTGGAACCGCGACAACGGCCTCGCCCATCTGACACGCCTGGACACGGCGCACGAGACCGCGCTGATGACGGAACTGTCACGCTATCCGGAAATCGTCGAATCCGCGGCCGCGAACCTGGAGCCGCATGTGATCGCGCAATTTCTGCGCGAGCTCGCGAACGCGCTGCATACCTACTATCACGCCCATCAGTTCATCGTCGACGACGCCGATCTGCGCGACGCGCGCCTGGCCCTGATCACGGCCGCGCGCCAGGTGCTGCGCAACGGCCTTGACCTGCTCGGCGTTTCGGCACCGGAGTCTATGTAATGGCAAGCAAGCAACAGGCGTATCGCGGCAATGAAAAGCAGGGCTGGCCCGCCTGGGCATGGCTTGGCATCGGCGTGGTGCTGGGCATCGTTCTAGCCTTGCTCGCGCTGGTCCGCGACTGGGCGCCGCTGCTGCGCAAATCCAATCTGCCGCAACCGAATGCGCAGGCCGTCGCGCCCAAGGCCAGCGATCAGGCCGTCGCGGATGCGACCAAGCCCGCTGCGCCGCCAAAGAAGAGCTTTGATTTCTATTCCGTGCTGCCGGAAATGGAAGTGGTGATTCCGGATGCCGAGCTTTCCGCCAAGGCCAAGGCCGAGCAGGCGCGCCAGGCGCTCGCCGCCTCGCAGGCGCAGGCGCAACCGGCTGGCACGCCCGCGGGTGCGGCACCGCCGGCACCCAACGAATCCGGCGGCGGCTACATGCTGCTCGCCGGTTCCTACAACGATGCGCACGCCGCGGACGAGGCGAAAGCCAGGCTTGCCATGCTCGGCCTCGTCGCCAAGGTGCAGCCGGTCACGATCAACGGCAAGACCTGGAACCGTATCCTGCTCGGCCCTTACGCCGATGCCAGCGCGACCGAGGCGGCGAAGAAAACGCTCGCCGACAATGGCGTGAAGGCGATTCCGATTTCGCAGCGTCCGGGCCAGTAGCCGGCTTCCATTGTCGAATCCGTCGGCGAAAATCGTGTCGGTCTGCAGCAACAGGATGCGGCCGTTCAGATCGGCCACGTACAGGTCGCCGTTCGCGTCGTCGCCGAACGACGAGGTGTTGACGGCGTTGAGACCACTCGCCGCAATCGTCCCGTTGCCGCCATCCCAAGTCGCGCCGCCCGGTACGGCGTAGTAAATGTCACCGCTGCAGTTGTCGCTGAGGATGATGTGCGCTTGATGCACCTGCGCAGTGAAAGGTTTTGTAGCGCGCGTCACAACGCCATTGCCGCGCAGCGAGGCAATGGCGATTCGGCGTATGCTTGTGCATTCGATTGCTTGCAGATCCCTCGATGACCGCAAAAACCGTCCTCGTTACCGGTGCCAGCGCCGGATTCGGCGCAGCCATCGCACGACGTTTCGCGCAAGCCGGCTGGCGCGTGATCGCCTGCGCGCGGCGCCGCGATCGCTTGCAACATTTGGTCGATGAATTCGCTGCAAATGTGCACATCGCCGCCTTCGATATCCGCGACGCCGATGCGATGCAGACCGCGCTGGATGCCTTGCCCACGGAATTCCGCGCCGTCGACATGCTGGTCAACAATGCCGGACTCGCACTCGGCACGGCGAAAGCGCCGCACTGCGACCTCGCGCAATGGCGGCAGATGATCGACACCAACATCACCGCGCTGGCGACGCTGACGCACAAGCTGCTGCCGACGCTGATCGAACGCCGCGGCAGCATCGTCAACGTGAGTTCGATTTCGGCGACGTATCCCTACACCGGCGGTAACGTCTACGGCGGCACCAAGGCCTTCGTCACCCAGTTCTCGCTGGGCCTGCGCTGCGACCTGCACGGCAGCGGCGTGCGCGTGACCTCGGTCGAGCCCGGCATGGCCGAAACCGAGTTCACCCTCGTGCGCACCGGAGGCGACCAGGCCGCCTCCGACAAACTCTACGCCGGCGCGCACCCGATCACCGGCGACGACATCGCGCAAACGATCTGGTGGATCGCCAACCTGCCGCCGCACCTCAACGTCAACCGCATCGAGGTGATGCCGGTCACGCAGTCGTTCGCTGGGTTCCAGGTCGCGCGGGATTAGGACTCGGCCAGGTACGTGTAACCCGTCAATCCCGCTTCCAGCGCGGCTTCGAGTTTTTGCGCATCATTGGGCCCAAGTTTCGCCGCGGCGATTTTGGTGCGGTAGGCCGCGCGCAAATCGTCGAGTTTGTAGCCGACGTAATCGAGCATGACGTCGGTGGTGTCACCGCGCTTGACGTGCGAGAACGCATAGCCCGAATCGGTCAGGCGCACGTTCACCGCATCGGTGTCGCCGAACAGATTGTGGATGTCGCCGAGCGCTTCCTGGTAGGCGCCGACGAGGAAGATGCCGAGCCGGTAGGGTTTCCCCGCTTGCGGTGAATGCAGCGGCAGGCTCACGTCCACGCCGTCGGCATCGACGTAGGCGTCGATGCGGCCGTCGGAATCGCAGGTGAGATCGGCGATCACGCCGCGGCGGTCCGGCGCGCGGTCGAGTCCGGCAATCGGCACGATCGGAAAAATCTGGTCGATCGCCCAGGAATCCGGGATCGATTCGAAGATCGAGAAATTGACGAAATACTTGTCGACCAGTTTTTCGTCCAATTCGTCCAACGCCTGCCGGTGCGAACGTTCCTCTGGCTTGAGGCGGGACTTGAGCGCGTTGACGATGGCGTAGTAAAGGTCATCCAGCCGCGCGCGCTGGCGCAAGCCGAGGTTGCCGAGCGCAAACAATGCGTGGCCCTCGTGCCAGTGATGCTGTGCCTCGTGGTAAAGCTCGATCGCGGAACTGGTGTCGAGTTCGGCGTGGATTTCGCGCAGGCGCCGCAGCACGGCCGGTTCGTCCGCATCGGCGGGCGGCACGCGGCCTTCCGGCGCGCGCTCGATGTCGCTGACGTTGACCACGAGCACGGCATGATGCGCGACCATCGCGCGACCGGTCTCGCTGATCACGTGCGGCGCCTTGAGCTTGTGCGCGGCACAAGCCTCGGCGAGCGGTTGCACCACGGTGGCCGCGTATTGGTCCAGGCCATAGTTGATCGAGCAGGCCGAACGCGAGCGCGTGCCTTCGTAATCCACGCCCAGGCCACCGCCGACATCGACATAGCCAATCGGCAATCCCAATTTGCACAATTCCACAAAATAGCGTGTCGCCTCGCGCATGCCGGCGGCGATGTCGCGCACATTGGAAATCTGCGAGCCCATGAACACATGCAGCAGTTGCAGCGATTGTGTGAGGTTCGCCGCCTTGAGCGCGTCGATCAAGGTGAGCAGTTGGCGTGGAGTGAGGCCAAACTTGGATTTCTCCCCGCCGGTGTTCTGCCACTTGCCGGCGCCCAGACTGGTCAGGCGCATGCGCACGCCGAACAGCGGTTCGACGCCGAGTGCCCTGGCTTCTTCAAGCGCGGGTTCAAGCTCGGAGGGCTTCTCGATCACGATGAATACGCGCAGGCCGAGCTTGCGCCCGATCAAGGCAAGGCGCAGGTATTCGCGATCCTTGTAGCCATTGCACACGACGATGCTGCCGGGTTTGGCGAGTGCGAGCACGGCCATGAGTTCGGGTTTCGATCCCGCCTCCATGCCGAAACCGCCGTTGCCCGCGCGCGCCAGTTCGCTGACCACGCCGTGCTGCTGGTTGACCTTGACCGGGTACACCGCGCTGTAGCCGCCGGCGTAGTCGTACTCGCGCATCGCGTTGGCGAACGCGCCCTGCAAGCGTGCCAGTCGATGCGTGAGGATGTCGGCGAAGCGCACCAGCAATGGCAGGCGCGAACCCTGCGCGCTGGCCGCATCAACGATCTCGGGCAGAGCCAGCACCGGGCCATCCGCACCGCGCGGGCGCACGGTCAGGCGACCCTGTGCATCCACATCGAAATAATTCTCGCCCCAGTGCGCGATCGCGTATTGCGCGCGCGCGGCGTCGGCGTTCCAGGTCGTCGTCATCGCAGGTCTCCGGACAGGCGAATCGAACGTCGCAGCGGCGGGCCTTGACGATGCATCCGCGACGACCGGAAGCCTAGAGATCGCCGCGGGGCCGTCACGGCGCTATTGTAACCGCGTGTCTGCCACGACGGGAACCGCTACAATCGCCGCCCCTTCGCACAACCCAAGACCGGTCATGACGACGCAACAGCAACAGTGGTTCGACGAACGCCACGATTACGCCGGCTCGTCCATCGGTTTTCGCGTGAAGCAAAAGCTGCACGCGGAGCAGACGCCGTTCCAGTCCATCGAAATCTGGGACACGACCGACTGGGGCAAGCTGATGGTGATCGACGGCTGCACCATGGTCACCACGCGCGACAATTTCCTGTATCACGAGATGATGTCGCATCCGGCGTTGTTCACGCACCCGCGCGCCAAACGCGTGGTCATCATCGGCGGCGGCGATTGCGGCACGCTGCGCGAAGTGCTCAAACACGACGAGGTGGAAAGCGCCATCCAGGTCGAGATCGACGAGCGCGTCACGCGGCTGGCCGAGCAGTATTTCCCGGAACTGTGCGAATCCAACAACGATCCGCGCGCGCAACTGCTGTTCATCGACGGCATCAAGTGGATGGCTGAATGCGAGGCGGAGTCGCTCGACATCGTGATCGTGGATTCCACCGATCCGATCGGCCCGGCCGAAGGCCTGTTCAACGAGGCGTTCTATCGCTCGTGCCTGAAAGCGCTGCGCCACGGCGGCATCCTCGTGCAGCAAAGCGAATCGCCGCTCGCACACCTGCCGTTGCTCAAGAACATCCGCAAGGCGATGAAGGGCGCCGGTTTCCAAGCCATGCGCACGCTCACCTTCCCGCAGCCGTGCTATCCGACCGGCTGGTGGAGCGCCACGCTCGCGCGCAAGGGCGTGGACCTCGAAGACTTCCGCGAACGCGGCGCCGAGATGAAGCAGTTCCCCACGCGCTACTACAACGCGCAAATCCACAGGGCCGCGCTGGCGATGCCGGAATTCCTCAAGGACGCGCTGGAGGATTGACCCGGCACGCTTACCCGCGCCAGCGTTTCCACGCACGCACGGCGTAAAGGTCCAACCCGTCGAGCCAGCGCGCGACGACCTGCGATTCGCCGGCGATCAAGGCCGCGCCGACGAGTCCGGTGAGCAACCCCGGACCCGGCAGCACCAGCATGGCCAGGCCGGCGGTGACCAGCAGTAATCCAAATCCGACCGCGAGCACCGTGCGCAGTGCGTGCCGGCCGCCGCGCATGCGCGCATGCTGCGCGCGGAAACGTGCGCCGCGTGGTGCGGAGAAGAATCGGTGCCAGCGACGGCGCAATCCGGCAAACACGCGATGACTCCCCAGGCAGAATTCCATGGATGTATGCTCACCATGCCCGATTCAAGAGGAACCCGCCATGAACCGCTTCTTCCTCGCACTCGCTGCGCTTTCCCTGACCTGCCTCGCCCACGCCGGCGATCGCATCAACGGCGCGACATTCGCCACGCGTTCGCAGGTGTTGGCCACGCACGGCATGGTGGCGACCAGCGTGCCGCTGGCCACGCAGATCGGCCTCGACGTGCTCAAGAAAGGCGGCACGGCCGTGGATGCCGCGATCGCAGCGAACGCAGCGCTTGGCCTGATGGAACCCGTGTCCAACGGCGTCGGCGGCGATCTGTTCGCCATCGTCTGGGACGCGAAGACGAAAAAACTCTACGGCTACAACGGTTCGGGGCGCTCGCCGAAATCGCTCACCCTGAAATGGTTCCAGGACCACGATTACAAGGCCGTGCCGCCGCTCGGCCCCTTGCCGGTGAACGTGCCCGGCACTGTCGATGGCTGGTTCGCGCTGCACGACCGCTTCGGCAAGCTGCCGATGAAGGACGACCTCGCGCCCGCGATCGCGTATGCGCGCGAAGGTTTCCCGGTCACCCAACTGATCGCGTATTACTGGAAGTTGTCGGTGCCGCGACTGAGCAAATTCCCCGGCTTCACCGAGCAGATGACATTGAATGGCCGTGCGCCGGCGGAAGGCGAAATCTGGAAGAATCCGAATCTTGCCAACACGCTCGAAGCGATCGCCAAAGGAGGCCGTGATGCGTTCTACAAGGGCAAGATCGCGCACACCATCGCCGATTACATGAAGGCGCAGGGTGGGTTCCTGTCCTACGACGATCTCGCCAGTCATCACGGCGAATGGGTCGAGCCGGTATCGACGAACTATCGCGGCGTCGACGTCTGGGAACTACCGCCGAACGGCCAGGGCATTGCCACGTTGCAGATGCTCAATATCCTGGAAGGCTACGATTTCTCGAAAATCCCGTTCGACAGCGCCGAGCACGTGCACCTGTTCGTCGAGGCGAAGAAGCTCGCCTACGAGGATCGCGCGCATTTCTACGCGGACCCGGATTTCTACAAGGTGCCGCTGAACTGGCTGATCTCGAAGGACTATGCCACGCAGCGGCGCAAGCTGATCTCGCCGGATCGCGCCATGCGCTCGGTCGATCCGGGCCAGGAGCCGAAACTGCACGGCGACACGATTTATCTGACCACCGCGGACCAGTGGGGCAACATGGTGTCGCTGATCCAGTCGAATTACCGCGGCATGGGTTCGGGCATGACACCGCCGGGTCTCGGCTTCATCCTGCAGGATCGCGGCGAATTGTTCGTGCTCAAGGACGGTTATGCGAACACTTACGCGCCAGGCAAGCGGCCGTTCCACACCATCATTCCGAGTTTCATCACGCGCGACGGCAAGCCGTGGATCAGCTTCGGCGTGATGGGCGGCGACATGCAGCCGCAAGGCCACGTGCAGATCGTGCAGAACCTCATCGACTGGCACATGAACCTGCAGGAAGCCGGCGATGCGCCGCGCATCCAGCACGAAGGCTCGACCTCGCCCGAGGCCCAGGAAACCGAAATGAAGGATGGCGGCTGGGTGGATCTGGAATCCGGATTCTCCTACTCGACCGTGCGCGGACTGATGGAAATGGGCCACGACGTGCGCTTCGCCCACGGTCCCTACGGCGGCTACCAGGCGATCGAGTGGGACGCGAAAAATCGCGTCTGGATCGGCGCCTCCGAAGGACGCAAGGATGGGCAGGCGGCTGGCTATTAAGCTCGCGCTTATCGGCGTTCGCTACACTGCTCGTCTCGTTTCGCAAGGATTCGCCGCCATGCCGCGTTGCCTGTTTTTTGCCTTCGCCCTGATCGCCGTGCCCGCCTTCGCGCAGCCGCTCGCACCGGATGCGAGCAATCCGCCACCGAGTCCGGAAATGCCGCCGGCGCAGGTGCTGGCGCAGTTCCATCACGACGAGATCAATCTGCTCGCCCTGCGCGGCGATGCGCATTCGCTGCTCGCCGCGGCGCTGATGGCCCAGGACGATGCCGGCGATCCCGCGCGACCGAAAGTGCTGCAAACACCGGCCCTGCTCGCCCGTGCGCAGAAGGCCGATGACGCCGACGCACTGGTGTGGTGGGTTTCGGCGGCGCTGGAATGCCGCGGCAAGGCGAAAGCCTGCCCGAGCGAGGAAACCCTGGCGCAGCTGCAAAAAGCCGATCCGGCCAATGCCGGCACGTGGTTGTGGGCACTGCATCGTGGACAACAAACCGGAGCGAAGACGACGGCGCGCGCGGCCCTGACCAGCGCAGCGCAATCCGCTCGCTACGACGATTATTTCGGTGCGCTGACTTCGGCCTTGTACGAATCCGCGGGCATCCTGCCGATTCACGAAAGCGTCCTGCGCGCGAGCAACCAGCCCGGTGCGAGCCCGGCCGGATTCAGGCTCACTTACGCGGCGAGCATCGCCATCGCCGTGCCGCATCCGTATCTGGATGCGCTGGACGAGGCATGCAAGAACGCCGCGGATGATTCCGGACTCGCGCAGGATTGTGTCGCCGTGGCGCAGAAACTCGCCGACAGTGGCAGCCTGTTCGCGCGCAGTGCCGGCGCACGCCAACTCATGGAAATTGTACCGTCCGGCACCGTGCACGATGCCGCGGTCGCGCAGGCACGCACGCTGGCATGGCGGATGCAGGGGATCGGCTCCGTCGCCGATCGCCTGGCGAACGACAGCCGCGTGACCGCGCTGTACACGCAAACCCTGCGTGCCAGCGGCCACGAAATCGACGCAGTGAATGCCGTGCTGCGGAGCCAGCGCATCGCGCTCGAACCGCCGGCGGACTGGCAGCCGTCCGCAGCGAATGCCCCGGCCCAACCCTGAGCGGGTTTCGCAAGACCGCATTCCCGTTGTACGCTTGGCGGACTTTGGTGATCCGGAGATGAGCGCATGCGCAAGATTCTGGTGGCCAGTTCCAAGGGCGGTTGCGGCAAGACGACGATAGCGACTAACCTCGCCGCGCATTTTGCGCAGGACGGCAAGAACACCGTGCTGGTGGATGCCGACCGCCAGGGCTCGAGCATGCACTGGGCGGAAAAGCGCGCCGGGATGTCCGCGCCCGTGCTGGCCCTGTCGGCGCTGCGCGATGGCTGGAGCGACAGGATTCCGCAGGACGCGCAAATCGTCGTCATCGACGGTCCAGCGGGTATCCGCAGCAACGAACTGGCCGAACTCGCACACGATGCCGATGCGCTGCTGATTCCGCTGCTGCCCTCGCGCATCGACCTGGAAGCCAGCGAACATTTTCTGCAGGAAGTCGGGCGCCTCGGCCGGGTCAAGCGCGAGTCCCTCGCCGTGGGCCTGGTCGCGAATCGGCTCAGGCCGTGGACGACGGCCTCGCAGGAAGCGATCGAGGAAATCAAGCGCCTGCCATTTCCACTGGTGGCGCAACTGCGCGACACCCAGGGCTACGTACTTATGGCCGGCTTGGGCAAGAGCATCTTCGATTACAACTCCGAAATCATCCGCGGCCACCAGGAAGACTGGGGCAAGCTGCTGCGCTGGGTCAAGAAACAAGGCTGAACGAAACGATGAAACGCGAGATCCTGCTGTTGCGCCATGCCCATGCCGAGAACGCTACTCCCGAACGCAGTGACAGCGAACGCAACCTGAGCCTGCGCGGAATCGCCGAAGCACGCGCCGCCGGACACTGGCTGCGCGAACAGGCCGCGTTGCCGGCACGCGTGTTGTGCTCACCCGCCGCACGCGCGCGGCAGACGCTGGAACATGCCCTCGGCGATGTCGGCGCGCAGATCGAGGCGCGCATCTACGAGGCCACCGCCGGCGAACTCGACGCTCTGATCGACGAGCACTCCGACGCGCCGCGCCTGCTCCTGGTCGGCCACAATCCCGGCTTCGAAACCTTCGTCGCCCTGCTCGCGACCGGACAGTCCGGCGATTTCCGCGGCATGCCGCCGGGCGGCATCGCCTGGTTCGAGGTCGACGGCGATGCCGAGCCCGGCGCGGGGACATTGAAAGCTTTCTGGTCCCCGTAAGCGGATCTTCCATGCGCGCGCTTCGGATACGGCTCTGCTTGCTGTGTCTGGCGTTGAACTGTCTCACCGCGCACGCGCAGCCGCCGCGCCACGAAGTCCTGCAGCTCGACGCCACGCGCTCGCGGGCCGGATTCACGGTCAAGGTGTTGTGGCTGATCGGCGTGGGCGGCGAATTCGGCGCGGTCCAGGGCAGCCTGGACGTCGACCGCTTCCGCGGCACCGCACGCGTGGATGCGCGCATCGCGGCCGATGACCTGCACATGCGCAGCGCGCGCTACGAGAACTGGGCGAAATCGGCGGAATTCTTCGACGCGGAGCATTACCCGAAAATCCATTTCGCATCCGACGATTTCCCGCTCGTGCGTCTGCGCAGCGGCGGCGCTCTGGACGGCACCCTCACCCTGCGCGGCATCGCCAGGCCGGTACGCTTTCGCATCCTGCCCGCGGATTGCGCGCAACCGCTCACCGGCGCCTGTGCCGTGCCTGTCGAAGGCAGCATCGAGCGCAGCGATTTCGGCATGCACTCGCGGCGCGGCACGCTGGCCGACAAGGTCGCCCTGCGTCTGCAGATTTTCGTACTGGCGGAGCCGAGTCCGCCGACATGAGGCGTGCACTGGCATTCCTCGTCCTCGTCGCGTTCATGCTCGGCGGCTGCGCGGTCGATCCGATTCATGCGCGCCGCGCGGCGGCGACCGCCGCCGCCGCGCAGGATCACGCGCTCACCTGCACCGCGGCCGACGCCTGCGCGATCGCCTCGCCGTACCAGGACCTGGCCGACACGGCGTTGCGCGAATCGCGGCCCGGGGTGCCGGTGCATTACGTCAACCTGCTCGACAACGGCACCGATGCGTTGCTGCTGCGCGTGCACTTGATCCGCGCCGCGCGCAAGAGCATCGATATCCAGACCTTCATCTTCGCCGAGGACGACGCCGGCTACCTCGTGCTCGACGAACTGGTCAAGGCGGCGCGGCGCGGAGTCAAGGTGCGCGTGATCGTCGATCAATTGTTTTCGCTCGATGACGTGGAGCTGCTCGCGCAGCTCGCGCGCGCGCACGTGAACTTCGAACTGCGCGTGTACAACCCGACCTTCCACAAGGCGCGCACGCCGCCGCTGGAATTCGCCGCCGGCATCGTGTGTTGTTTCTTCCAGTTCAACCAGCGCATGCACAACAAGCTGTTCCTGGTCGACGACCGCATCGGCATCGCCGGCGGGCGCAATTACGAAAACCGCTATTTCGACTGGGACGACGAATTCGATTATCGCGACCGCGATGCGCTCGTTACCGGTCCCGCCGCGCAACAAATGGCCGCCTCGTTCGAGCGCTTCTGGCGCGATCGCCGCAGCGTGCCGCTGTCGCGCCTGCGCGACGTATCCTCGCGCATCCTCGACGATGGTTTGAACGCGCCGCATTACCCGCTGCACGCGTATCGCCATGCCACGCGGGTGGAAGCGTTGTCGCGCGCAGCGAACGATGCTGCCTACATCCGCGCGCATTTCGCGGACGCCGCGTTGCGCGTGGGCGAAGTCGAATACTTTTCCGACGCGCCGAACAAGTTCGACGAGTCCGACCTGCCGCACGACGACGAACTGAGCCGGCATATTCTGGAACTGTTCCAGAACGCGCAATCCGAAATCGTCATGCAGACGCCGTACCTGGTGCTCAGCCGCACCGCGCAGCGCGTGTTCGCCGAACAGCACCGCGCCAAACCGGCGCTGCACATCGTCGTGTCGACGAATTCACTCGCCGCGACCGATGCGTTCTACGTTTACGCGCTGTCGTACAAGCACAAGAAGCGTTTTCTCAAACTCGGCTTCGAGATCCACGAATTCAAGCCGTTTCCGCAGGAAGCCGCGGCACTGATTGCGGATTATGCCGCGCTCGGCGATGGGATCGAGCCAGCGCGGGGCTACCGCAAGTACGGCCAGGCGCCGCTGCGCGAGCACGGCGTGCGCGTGGGCCTGCACGCCAAGTCCATCGTCATCGACGGCAGTATCGCGCTGATCGGCTCGCACAATTTCGATCCGCGCTCGGACCACTACAACACCGAATCCGGATTCATCATCCACGACGTCGCGTTCGCGCAGGCGTTGCGCGACTCGATCCTGCGCGACTGCGCGCCCGGCAACGCCTGGACGATCGCACGCCGCCAGGGCACGAACTGGCTCAGCCGCCTGAACCGCGCGATCGGTGATTTTTCGGCACGCCTGCCGCTGTTCGACCTGTGGCCGTATCGCTATGCGTCGAGTTTCGAATTGAAGCCCGGCTGCAAGCCGCTGCCGCCGGGCGCACCGGGCTTCTACGACTGCTACACCGACGTGGGCGATTTCCCCGCGGTCGACCTTCCGCTCAAGACCATCTACACCCGCATCGTGACCGCTTTTGGCGCCGGGCTGCATTCGATTTTGTGAGCCAATTGACGTTATGGCCCGGGCTGGCTAGGCTGCGCGTTCCATCACCCATTTTCAGGACGCCGCCATGGCCCTTGAGTTTTCCATCGAGATCACCGACCAGGACCTGCCGTTTTTCATGGACGCGATCAAGCGCGCCGAGCAGCGTGCGGCGGGCAAGAGCGCGCAGCAGATCCTGGACGAAGCGGCGAAGACGTTCGTCGGCTCGCAGGCGCAGCAGATGCCGGAATTCGTGCGTTCGCGCCTGGCCTGCGTGGAAAACCTCGTCGCCATGGCCGCCGACGAAGGCTGGGGCCTGTCCGCCGAGGACAAGGGCCGCGTGGTTTCCGCGCTGACCTATTT
>JAICYA010000054.1 GCA_025934455.1 Rudaea sp. | reverse complement strand
GGTGATCGGCGCGGCGGCCTTGCCCTCGAGCACGGAGTCGGCGATGGCGCGCGTATACAACTGCACGGCGCGAATCGCGTCGTCGTTGCCGGGGATCGCGTAGTCGACCAGCGTCGGATCGTAATTCGTATCGACGACCGCCACGACCGGAATGCCGAGCTTCTTGGCTTCCTTCACGGCGATGTCCTCATGACCGATGTCGATCACGAACAGCGCATCCGGCAGGGCGTTCATGTTGTTGATGCCGCCGAGGGACTTGTCCAGCTTTTCCTTCTCGCGCAGCAGGCCCATGACTTCGTGCTTGACCAGCTTGTCGAAGCTGCCATCGGTGGCCATCGCCTCGATTTCCTTCAGGCGCGCGACCGACTGCTTGACCGTGCGGAAGTTGGTCAGCATGCCGCCGAGCCAACGCTGGGAGACATACGGCATGCCGCAACGCTCGGCTTCTTCCTTGATCGCGTCGCGCGCGGAGCGCTTGGTGCCGACGAACAGGACGGTACCGCGCTTCTGCGCCAGGCCCGACACGAAGTTGGTCGCGTCGGTGAACAGTGGCAGGGTCTTTTCCAGGTTGATGATGTGGATCTTGCCGCGCGCGCCGAAAATGTACGGCGCCATGCGCGGGTTCCAGTAGCGGGTCTGATGGCCGAAATGCACGCCGGCTTCCAGCATCTGGCGCATGGTGACTTGAGACATGGGATAAACTCCAAATAGGGACGCAACCGCTGTCCAAAGCGGCGAGTCCGGGGTTAGAACCTCCACGTACCCAGCGTTGGCGACCTCGTGGGCGGACGGCGTAGCGTCTGCCTGAAGCACCCCGACAACGGATTCGATACGTGTGCGGATTTGCTCCCGGTATGGGAGCGGGCGCAGATTCTACAGGGTTTTCAGGTCGTTGCAAACAAAATTCAGCGTGCCGTGCAGCGCTCCGCTACAATAGGCGGATGCCTGTCACCATCAAGACCCCCACTGAAATCGAGCAGATGCGCGTCGCCGGTCGCCTTGCCGCCGAGGTGCTGGAACTGC
This sequence comes from Rudaea sp., assembly GCA_025934455.1. The sequence goes on along the minus strand of JAICYA010000054.1, from coordinate 8,034 downwards.
TCGTGCCGCACGTCAAGGCCGGCGTGACCACCGAAGAACTCGACGCGATCGCGCACGACCACATCGTCGGCGTGCAGAAAGCCGTGCCGGCGAATGTTGGCTACAAGGGTTTTCCGAAAACCGTCTGCACCTCGGTCAACAACGTGATCTGCCACGGCATTCCGAGCCCGGGCAAGGTGCTCAAGGACGGCGACATCGTCAACATCGACGTCACCGTGATCAAGGACGGCTGGCACGGCGACACCAGCCGCATGTATTACGTCGGCGAGCCGTCGGTACTCGCCCGGCGCCTGTGCACGGTCGCGTTCGAGGCGATGATGAAGGGCATCGAGCAGGTGCGCCCCGGCGCGACGCTCGGCGACATCGGCCACGCCGTGCAGCAGCACGCCGAAAGCAATCGTTTCTCGGTGGTGCGCGAATACTGCGGACACGGCATCGGTCGCATCTACCACGAGGATCCGCAGGTTCTGCACTACGGCCAGCGCGGCACCGGCCTGCGCCTGGAAAAAGGCATGACGTTCACGGTCGAGCCGATGATCAATGCCGGCAAGCCGGGCACGCGCCTGTTGCCCGACGGCTGGACCGTGGTCACGCGCGACCATTCGCTGTCGGCGCAGTGGGAACATACCGTGACCGTGACCGACGACGGGTTCGAGATACTGACGCCCTGGCCGAAGAATCCCTGAATAACCTGCTGTGCTCGACATCTCGCGCGCGACGGTCCTTCAGGGATTCTTGATGGCGTCTGATTCCTAGCGCAAACCGGTACGTTGCATGCCTGCAGTCGCGATCAATCTGCCGCGCCTCCCCGCCGCGATTCCGCGCAGCGGCGTGTCGCGCGAGGCGCGCATGGCACTGCGGCAATTGCTCGACGACAACGATCGGCAACTCGCCGAGGCGTTTCGCGCGGGCGCGAATGTGGATGATCTCACGCATGCGCGCGCCGACGCGGTCGAACGCATCGTCGCGCACGCGTGGACGGCATGCATCGGCGATGCCGATGCGGCGGCGCTGAATGCGGTCGGCGGTTTCGGCCGCGCCGAGTTGTTCCCGCATTCGGACGTCGACCTGCTCGTGTTGTGCGAACAATCGCCAACGGGTCCGCTGTCGCGCGCGCTTGAAGCTTTTTTCGCCTGCCTGTGGGACATTGGCCTCAAGCCAGGCCATTCCGTGCGCACGCTGGCCGAATGCCGCGAACATGCCGCCGCGGATGCGAGCGTGTACACCAGCCTGTTCGACGCGCGCCGGATCGCCGGAGCCACGAGCTTCGATGCGGCGCTCGCCGCCTTGCTTGAAGACGATGCGGTCTGGTCGAAGCAGCGCTATCTGGGTGCGCGGCGTGCCGACCGCGATGCGCGCCACGCGCGTTTCAACGACACGGCCTACAACCTGGAGCCGAACCTCAAGGACGGCCCGGGCGGCCTGCGCGCGGCGCAGACGATCCTGTGGCTGGGCCGACGCCTGTTCGCCGCGACGAATTTTTCCACATTGGGAAAATGCGGCATGTTGGCGCCGGCGGAGGTGGCGGCGATCGAGGCGTCTCGGCACCTGCTCGCGAGCATGCGTTTCGCCCTGCACCTCGCCGCCGGTCGCGCTGAAGAGCGCCTGCTGTTCGACTACCAGCGTGCTCTCGCCGTGCAGTTCGGGTTCGCCGACGAGCACCGCGAGAACCTCGCCGTCGAACAGTTCATGCAGGGTTATTACCGCGCCGCGATGGCGATCGAGCGCCTGAGCACGCGCTTCATCGACGCCTGCGAAGAGACGCTGGAAGCGCCGGCGTTGCCGCTTCGCGTGAGCCTGGATTTCGTCGCCATCAACGCGCGCCTGGACAGCGATACGCCGGACCTGTTCGAACGCCGTCCCGCCGCGTTGGTCGACCTGTTCCGCATCTGGGGTGAGCACGCGCAGGTCATCGCGTTGCGCACGACGCTCGTGCGCCGCATCGAAGTCGAGCTGGCACGCGTTGGCAATCGCCTCGGGGAAGACGATGCGGTGAACGCCGCCTTCCTGCGCCTGCTGCGGCGTGGGGCGCCAGCGGTCGAGGCGCTGGCGCGCATGAACCGCTTCGGCGTGCTCGCGCACTACCTGCCGGCGTTCGGACGCATCGTCGGGCGCATGCAATACGACCTGTTCCACGTCTATACGGTGGACGAACACACGATCCGCGTGCTGCGCAACGTCGAACGCTTCGCCAGCGCGCAGGCCAGCCGCGAGTTCGCGCAGGCGCACGAACTGTGGTCGCGCCTGCCGAAACCCGAACTGCTGCTGCTCGCCGCCTTGTTCCACGACATTGCCAAGGGCCGTGGCGGCGACCATTCCGAACTTGGCGAAGCGGAGGCGCGCGCATTTTGCGAGCGCCTGAAGTTGTTGCCCGCGGAGATCGATCTCGTCGCCTGGCTGGTGCGCCGGCACTTGCTGATGAGCGTGACTGCACAGCGCCAGGACATCGCCGATCCGGACGTGGTGCGCGGCTTCGCCGCCGAAGTCGCCGACTGGGAGCGCCTGGATTACCTGTACCTGCTTACCTGCGCCGACATCGCGGGCACCAGCGCGAAGCTGAGGACTTCGTGGAAGGACAAACTGCTTTCCGACCTGTACGTAAGCACGCGCTATGCATTGCGCGCGGGCCTGGAAAATATTCCCCACGCAGGCGAGCGCGCGGACGAGTGCCGGCACGAGGCACGGGCTATCCTGCGCGAGGATGGAATGGACGCGGCGACCATCGAGCGCGTCTGGACGGACTTTCCGGATGAGAGCTTTCTGCGTTTCACCCCGGCGCAGATTGCCTGGCAGACGCGCGGCATCGCGCAGGCATCGGCCGACGGCCTGCATGTGCTGGTCGAGGCACGGGGTCCGCGCGGCGGCACCGAGGTATTCGTGCATGCCGCCGACCGCGACGGCCTGTTCGCGGCGATTACCGCGGTGTTCGACCGCCTGCGCCTGTCCGTGCTCGAAGCGCGCGTGGTCACCTCGCGCAGCGGCATGAGCCTGGACAGTTTCGTCGTGCTCGACGGCGAAGGCCGCGCCCTGCGCGATGCCGTGCAGGCGGCGCGCTTGCGCGACGCGCTGGCCAAGGCGCTGGCGCAAACGCCGTATCGCGCGGAAACGGCGTCGCACGCACCGAGCCGCGTGCAGCGGCATTTCCCGATTGCACCAAAGATCGAGTTCGGCGCCCAACCGGCGTCCGGCCACACCCAACTCGCCATCGTTTGTGCCGACCGTCCCGGATTGCTGGCCGCGATCGCGCGCGTTTTCCGCGAACAGGGCGTGCGCGTCCATGACGCACGCATCGCCACGTTCGGCGAGCGCGTCGAGGATTTTTTCTTGATCGGCGGCGTGCATGACGCAATACTCGATCCCGCAGCATGCGCAGCCTTGCGGGAGGCGCTTGCGCGCATCCTGGATTTTTCAGCGGACGGAAAACGGCATGCCTGACCTGCGCCTCATCGTCGAATCGGCCTGGGATAGCCGTGCCGAGCTTGCGCCCGCCAATGCCGGGGCTGAAATCGCGGACGCCGTCATGCGTGCGCTCGACGGCCTGGAAAGCGGCGAGTTGCGCGTCGCCGAGCCGGATGGCGTGGGTGGCTGGCGTGTCAATCAATGGCTCAAGAAAGCGGTGCTGCTGTCGTTCCGGCTCAATCCCAACGTGGTGATGGATGCCTCGCCCGCGCCCTATTTCGACAAGGTGCCGCTGCGCTTCGAAGGCTTCGATGCCGCACGTTTCCGCGAAGTCGGCGCTCGCGTCGTGCCTGGCGCGGTCGTGAGGCGCGGCGCGCATGTCGCGCGTGACGTCGTGCTCATGCCGAGCTTCGTCAACATCGGCGCGCACGTCGGTGCGGGAACCATGGTCGATACCTGGGCCACGGTCGGTTCCTGCGCGCAGATCGGCGCGCACGTGCATTTGTCCGGTGGCGTCGGCATCGGCGGCGTGCTCGAACCGCTGCAGGCCAATCCGACCATTATCGAGGACGACTGCTTCATCGGCGCGCGTTCAGAGGTGGTCGAAGGCGTGGTCGTCGAGCGCGGCAGCGTGATCGGCATGGGCGTATTCCTCGGCCAGTCCACGCGCATCTACGATCGCGCCACGCGGCAGGTTCATTACGGCCGCGTGCCGGCTGGCAGCGTCGTCGTCGCCGGCAGCCTGCCTGCCGCGGATGGCTCGCACAGCCTGTACGCCGCGGTGATCGTCAAACGCGTGGACGAGAAGACGCGCAGCAAGACCTCGATCAACGAGTTGCTGCGCAGTGGTGAGGAGTGATTCGGATGCCGCGGATATACGGACTGGAAAAATGCAGTACCTGCGAGAAGGCCCGCAACTGGCTGGATCGGAAAAAGATCGCTCACACCTTCGTCGATTACCGCGAGCAACGCGTCGATGCGACAACGCTCAAGGCGTGGGCCAAGGCCGTCGGCGGCTGGGAAAAACTCGTCAACCGCACCGGCATGACCTGGCGCAACCTGCTGCCCGCGCGCAAGTCGCCGGGCTCGGATGCCGAATGGCTGCTGCTGATCAAGGAATATCCGGCGCTGGTGCGCCGGCCGGTCGCCGTGCTCGATGACGGCAGCGTGCATCTGGGCTTTACCGACAAGCTCTACGCCAAGCTGTTCGCCGCATGAGCGACGTTCTGAATCTCGCCTGTGAATTGATCCGACGCCGCTCGCTGACGCCGGACGATGCCGGTTGCCAGGTGCTGATCTGCGAACGCCTGCAATGCGCCGGATTCGCCATCGAGCATCTGCGCTACGGCGACGTTTCCAATCTGTGGGCGACACATGGCGACGGCGATCCGGTGTTCGCATTCCTCGGCCACACCGACGTCGTGCCGACCGGTCCGGAATCGGATTGGGCGAGCGCGCCATTCGAGCCGGTAATTCGCGATGGACGTCTATACGGCCGCGGCGCGGCGGACATGAAATCCGGCGTGGCGGCGATGACGGTCGCGCTGGAACAGTTCGTTGCCGCGCATCCGGATCATCGCGGCACCGTTGCGTTGCTGCTGACCAGCGACGAAGAAGGTCCGCTGAATCGCGATGGCGTCCGACGCGTTGTCGAGGAATTCCGCCGTCGCGGCCAGCGCATCGATTTTTGCGTGGTCGGCGAACCGTCATCGGCCGAAAAACTCGGCGACATCGTGCGCGTGGGTCGACGCGGCTCGTTGTCGGGAAGCCTGACCGTGCGCGGCGTGCAGGGCCACGTCGCCTATCCGGACAAGGTGCGCAATCCGATCCATCTTGCCGCGCCGGCGCTGGCCGAACTCGCCGCGACGCGCTGGGACGAGGGCAACGCGGAATTCCCGCCGACATCGTTCCAGGTTTCCAACGTGCATGCCGGCACCGGCGCGTTGAACGTGGTGCCGGGCACGCTGGAAGCGAAATTCAACTTCCGCTTTTGCACGGCGAGTACGGCGCAATCCCTGCGCGAACGCACCGAGGCGATCCTGCGCAGGCACAAGCTGGATTTTGCCATCGACTGGAATTTATCTGGCGAACCCTTTGCCACGTCCGCCGGAAAACTGCGTGGTGCAGTGGAAGCCGCAACGAAGGCCATTTGCGCCATCGCGCCGCGCGCCGACACCGGCGGCGGCACGTCCGATGCGCGCTTCATTGCGCCGCTCGGCGCCGAAGTCGTCGAGGTCGGGCCGGTCAATGCCAGCATCCACAAGATCGACGAGCATGTGGCGCTGGACGATCTGGAAAAATTGCCCGGCTGGTATCGGCGGATCGTCGAAACGCTGCTTGCGGATGGCTAGGCGGCGGCGCGCTGCAGCAGGCCGCGCGCGAGGAACAGTTCCACGCGCTCGAACGGGATGCGGTCACCGGCATCGCTGCCGTAATACGCCTCGGCGATGTTGCCGTGCTCGTCGATCAGGAAATCCGCGGGCATCAGGTTGGTGGTGTTGAGTCCGGCCAGGCCGACGATGCGCAAACCCCTGATCAGGGTCGGCACGCGCGTGAGGATGCCCTTGAGCTTGCGCCAGAACGAACGCTCGATGCGATAGGTTTCGTGGGCAAGCGAAGTCGGATCGGCGACGACCTGGAACGGCCGTGGCTGGCGCGCGACGAAGCGGTGCACCTGGTCCGGCGTCGAAGTGAACACCGCGACGATGTCCAGACCGAGTTTGCTCAGCGCGGCATGGTGGTTGGTCAATTCGTAGATGCGGAAGTTGCAGAACGGGCAGGCGGCATCGCGGAAGAAACACAGCAACGTGCGGCGATTGTTGCCGCCAATGCGGACGGGCTTGCCCTCGATGTCGGTGAGCGCGAGTTTCGGTGCCTTGGCCGGTGCGGAAAGTCTCATGGCGTTTTCCCCTGTTGCGGTGTCGAGCTTCAGTCCGGCGGCGTGCCGCCGAGCCGGTATTGGTAAACCAGTTTCCCGCCAAGCCAGCCGCCGGCGGCCAGGCACAGGAAGCCGGCGACGCCGCAGGCGATCGCGACGGCGCCAGGCGCGAGCAGCGTGGTGCGATCGAGCCGGGCGAACAGGCTGACCGCGTACAGCATCAGCGCCGCCGACATCGCGCCCATGTGCAGGTAAATCGTGTGCCAGGCGGGACTGTCCTGCGCGACGCGGGTCAATTCGTACAGGCCGGCCAGCAGCGCGGGAATCGCCATGACCAGGCCGACGATCAGCAGCACACCGGCAAAGCGCCAGGCCGGTTCGCCGAAATGCAGGCTGGCCAGATCCGCCGCACTGGCCAGCGACCAGCAGGCGACCGGAAAATGCACCAACGCCGGATGCAGCGGATGGCGCATCGCGATCAGACCAGCAGCAGGCTGAGCAGGATCAGGAAGCCGATCACGGCAACGCCCGCGTGCACGCATACGATGGCCTTCGGCGGCAGCGTGCGGCGCAGATGGAACGAGACGAGGAAGAAGCCGCCCAAGGCCGCGAGGACGAGCAGGCCAAGGGCGGCGAAAAGCCGCGCGGAGCCGGCGCCTTGCAGCACGATCACGATCAGGGTGACGAGTCCGGCGGCGCCGAGCAGGGCGTGCAGCAGGGACAGCGCCCACGGCGCGAATTTGCCGCGCAACACATGTGCGGCGAGGACGAGGCCGCCGACGGCAGCGATGGCGAAGATGATGATGGCGTAGTTGAGCATGATGTTCCCCTTGCTGGTATGAAAGCTGATCGGATGAAAGTTGGCTGGGTGAAGACGATCGGACGGGCGTGTTCGTCAATCGACACTGGCCGGCAGACGCGCCATGACCGTGGCGGTCATGCGTTCGCAACGCGCGCCGAGAAACGGGAACGCGCCGGTCAGCGCACTGGCGAGGTTTTCCTGCAGCGCACTGTGCAACAGGCGGCGTGCACGATGCAGGCGCGTCTTTACGGTTTCGGCGCGGATGCCGAGCGCGCTCGCGGTTTCCTCGACGCTGCATTCCTCGATCTGGCGCATGACGAAAACGACGCGGAAAGGTTCCGGCAGGCGGTCGACGGCGCGCTCGATGAGCTCGCGCATCTGCGCGCGTGTGGCGCCGGCGGCGGGATCTTCCGCGCCGAATTTGTTCGGGAATGCCAGCACCTGTGAGTCTCCGGATTGGGCCGCTTCGATCTGCTCGACGCCCACGACCGCATGGCGCTGGCGCCGACGCGCGTAGGCTTCGTTGAGGACGATACGCGTGAGCCAGGTAAGCAGGCTGGCCTCGCCGCGGAAGCCGTCGAGCTTCGCGAACGCGTGCATATAGGCTTCCTGCACGGCGTCCTCGGCTTCGGCATCGTCGTCGAGCACGCTGCGCGCAATGCGGAACAGGCGCTGGTTGCCGCGCTGGACGATCTGCCGGTATGCCTCGCGCCGGCCGCGCCGGGCCAGGTCCACCAGTTCGGCGTCCGCCAGGACGGTGTAATCGATGGCAAGGCTATTCGGCATATTGCAGGCTCCTTGCGCCATCGGATGGAGCTATCGCGAAAAAGGTTCCCATTTTTGGGTCTGCACAACCCCATCGTGGGGTTGGCAGCCCACGCCGAGTGCGGCGCAGGTCCGCACTCGGCTACGACGATTCAAGCACTTGCATGCTTGAATCGCGAGCGGCACATCC
>JAICYA010000287.1 GCA_025934455.1 Rudaea sp. | reverse complement strand
CGGCCAGCGCGATCAGCAGGGCGCCGAAAAAATCGCCGTTGAGGATGGCGCTGGCGGCAGCATCGGGGGTTTTGGCGAGCACATCGTTGTAATGGTAGAGGAATGCGAAGCCCGCGAACGCCTGCAGGGCGTAACCGATCCAGCGCGGAATCCGGCGCTGCTGACGCAACCCCACCCACAGCACGGCGGCGCCTTCGATCGCCCACAGGCAAGCCGTGGAGCGCGCCGAGAACGCCAGCGGAATCGCCAGCGTGGCGAAGCCGAGCGCGAGCAGCGCATGCGATTCGCCGAGCAACTGTACGCGCAGGCGCCGCAGTTCGAGCCAGGCGAGTGGCGTGTACACCGCCGCCAGCGCGAGCGCGCTCCACGCCATCGGCATGCGTGCGTAGTCCAGCAATGCCGCCTGCAGCGGCAATGCGAGCAGCGGTGTGCCGAACACCAGCGTGCCGTCGATCAGGTCGCGTTTGTGCGGAGCCAGCCGCAGCGCGTAGGCGAGCGGCACGAGCAGATAGAACGCGAAGAACAGCACGAGATAAGGTTCGGTGGACGCAAAAAATTCCGGCTGGTACTGCTGCACGCCCCAGGCGGTGCCAATTCCGAACGTGAAGGCGAAGCCGAGCAGGTTCAGCGCGCGCCACGGTTTGATCCAGGCGATTGCGAAGATCGCTGCATTGAGCACGGCGTAATAGCCGAACAGGGCGACATGGCTGCCGTGCCCGGTCGAGGCCAGGATCGGCGCGAGAAAGCCGCCGACGATGGCGAGCACGGCGAGCGCCAGGGCATCCTGCAGCACCGCGAGCAGGCTAGCGCCGGCGACCACCACGATGAGCAGCGCGAAGGTCAGCGCCGAAGGCAGCAAGGCCCAGATGCGATACGCGCCGAAGATCGTCAGGATCAGCACGCCGATGGCGCCGCCCTGCAGGCTCAGCGCGAAGGCGCGGTGCGAATCGCGTTTGCGCCACGCGAATACCAGCGCCGCGAGCGCGGCGGCGGCGATGCCGAGCAGGCGCAATTCGATAGGCACGACCAGCCAGCCGGAGTCCGCGGCGTATTTGAGCAAGGCGCCGACGCCGAAGAACGATACGACGATGCCGACCTTGACCGGCACGTTGCCTTCGGTGAACCAGCGTTTCGCGCGATCGATCGACTGCGCGATGAAGTCCGGTGGCGCGGGCGGCGCCGGAATCTGCGGCTCGGGCGGCACACGCTCCGGGATGACCAGTGCCGGCGCACGGTATTCCGCGATTGCCGGCGCGGGTGGTACGGACACCGGCATGGGCACGGATTCGGAACTGGGTTGTGGCGCGGGCGCCGGTGCCGACGTGGGAGCGTCGCGCGCGGGTTCGGCCAGACGCGCGCCTTGCAGTGCGGCCTCGACACGCAGAGCGCCCAGGCTTTTTTCGACGTCGGTCAATCGCCGGCGCAGCGTGCGCAGCTGTCCCAGCAACAGGCCGATGCAGCCGCCCAGCACTGCCGCCGTCCAACCAGTGGGCTCTTCGAACACGCCGGCACAAAAAAAGGCGCCGAGTGCGGCGCCAACCAGCATAAGCAGGAAAGTCATGTGCGATCCCCATCAGCACGCGAGCGGCGGCACCTTAGCATGATCCGTGGAAAGCGGCGCAAGGCCATGCTTTGCGGCGTCAATACAGCGATGTCTCTCCCGGCGGCCGCGTCTTGAAACGCTTGTGCACCCACAGGTATTGCTCGGGCGCCGCGCGCACCATGCGCTCGATACAGGCGTTCACGCGCGCGGTGTCGGCGACGATGTCGGGGGAAGGGAAATTTTCCAGCGGCGCTTCCAGCCGGATCGCATAGCCGCCGTGCGGTTCGCGCTTGTGGAAAAACGGGATCACGGCTGCGCCCGACAGCCGCGCCAGGTGGTGGGTGGCCGTGAGCGTGGACGCGTTCACGCCGAAGAACGGCGCGAACAGCGTGTCCTTGCCGCGCATGTCCTGGTCCGGCGCATACCACAGCGTGCCGCCGCGCTTGAGATACTTCACGCTCGCACGCAGCTCATCCTTCGTGAACATCGCCTGCGCATAGCCCAGGCGTGCGCGCAGCACGGCGCGTTCGAACACGGGATCGTCCATCACCCGATACATGCCGGCGATGCGGATGCGTTGCGAGACGAGCCGCGCGCACAATTCCAGGTGCGAGAAATGCGCGCCCACGAGGAGCACGCCGCGGCCCTGCGCGTGGCAGCGCTCGAGATGTTCGAGACCTTCGACGGCGCACGGCACGCGCGCGATCGCGCGGTCGGATCCGAACCAGGCGAAGGCGAATTCCACGAGCATGAGGCCGAGGTCGGCGAGATTGCGGTGCAGAAGGCGCGTGCGCTCGGCGTCGGACTGTTCCGGGAAACACACGGCCAGGTTGCGCTGCGCCACGCGCCGGCGCGCGCCGGGAAGGCGCGCGGTCAGCGCGCCGAGTCCGCGACCGAGCGCAATCAGCGTGCGGTAGCGCAATTTCGCGATTAGCTGCACGACGCCGAGGCCGATCCAGGACGGCCAATGACGCGGCGAATACACGGAAGCGGGCGGCATCGGCGGATTGTAGCCGGAGCGACCGTTATACTTCGTGGCCGCTTTCCGGGTTCGTCATGAAACTGCGCCGATTCATCTACACCGCAACCATGTATTTGCTCACGCCGGTGATCCTGTATCGGCTGGCGATACGCGGCTTGCGCTATCCGGAATATTTCTCGCGCTGGCTGGAGCGTTTCGGATTTTTCCACGACCCAAAACTTCGCGACAGCATCTGGGTGCATGCGGTGTCGATGGGCGAGGTCAACGCGGCGATGCCGCTGATCGACGCGTTGATGAAGCGCTATTCCGGCGCGCCGTTCGTGATCACCACGGTCACGCCGACCGGTTCGGAGCGCGTGCGCCGAGTCTATGGCGATCGCGTGTTCAACGTGTATTTGCCCTACGACCTGCCGGCCTCGATCCGGCGCTTCCTCGACCGCGTGCGGCCGCGCCTGGCAGTGGTGATGGAAACGGAGATCTGGCCAAACCTGTTTTTCGAGTGCCGTGCGCGCAGCATTCCGCTGGTCGTCGCCAACGCGCGGCTGTCGGAGAAAAGTTTCCGCGGTTACGGCCCGGTGCGACCGCTGGCGAAGAGCGCATTGGCCAGCGCGCGCAGAGGCACGCGATCGTAAAAGATGCCGAAGCTGCCGCGGACCACCGTATGCCGCGAGGTGAACGGCGACCAGGCGAACCCCGCGCGTGGCGCCACGTTGTTCGTGTCCGTGGCGATGCTCCGGAGAAACTGCAGGTCGTAGCGCACCCCCAGATTGAGCGTGAGACGCGGGCTAACACGCCATTCGTCCTGCGCGTACAAGCCCACGT
>JAICYA010000277.1 GCA_025934455.1 Rudaea sp. | reverse complement strand
CGCCGGTCACCGTCACCGCCCACGCATGGGTCAAAAACGCATCAAGCGAATCAAAACCTGGCCGCAGCATGCCCTCGACATGATCGACGGTGTGGAACAGCTTTGAATAGGTTTCGATCTGCCGCCGCGCCAGCACCTTGATGCTGCCAGGCAAGCAGACGCGCGCCTTGTCGTTGCGATCGACATCGGTGCACATGTTGAGCTCGAATTCGTCCTTCTCGGAATTGAGCAATTGCCGGATCTGCTCGGCATCGCCGATCGCATCGACCCCGCGGGCGATGGTGCCGGAGATCGGGCAGGTCTCGACCCGCCTGCCGTCGCAGCGCACGAACATTTCCGGCGACGCCGACACCAGGAATTCGCCGTCGCCGAGATTCATCAACGCCCCGTAGGGCGACGGATTGATCCGGCATAGCCGCTGGAACACTTCCGCAGGGCTGCGCTCGCAAGGCTCGGCGAACAACTGCCCCGGCACCGCCTCGAATAGATCGCCGCGCGCGAACGCCGCCCGTGCGGTCTCGACGGTGGCCTGGTATTCGCCGGGCGCGTGATCGGCAAATCCCTGCCGCCCGCTCCGAGTATAGAGACTTTCGGAGGTTTCGCGAGACAGGCCCTCGGTCGACTTTCCATTCCAGCCGAACTCATAGGAAAGCACCACGCCGCGTCCCGTGGCGCGGTCGTAGGCCAGCAGGCGATCGGGCACATACAGCACGATGTCGCGCTGGTCGCTCTCGCGTGCGCGCTTCTGCACGATATCCTCGATCTGGAACACCAGATCATAGGCGAACGCGCCGAACAGGCCGAGCATCGTATCGTCGTTGGAGCCGAACGCAGCCACGAGATCGCGCACCAGCGACATCACGCTGGCACGCCGGGTGCGCTGATCCTCCTCGACGGGGGCGGCGCCGCGCACGATATGGCCAGCAAGGCGCATCGGGCTTTTTTCCGAGATGATGACGCAGGGTTCGCGCAACGCGTCGCCAAGAAAGGCGATCAGAACTTCGCCGCGCGGATTCAGCGCGACCAGCGCAAAGTCGCTACCTGAGGTTTCCAGCACCAGCGGCGGATCGGAGAAGCCGAGATCGAAACTTTCGTAGCGGCCCGGCACCGTGGTGCCCGACGACAGCACCACGCCCCGGCGGCGATCGAGCAGGCCGATGAGGTCGTCCAGCCGACTGGCGCCACCCGTGAACTGCTCCACCGAGCGCGATACCGCAAGGCCGCCGTGGGTGCGGTATTCGCTATGGGGGGGGAAGGAGAAGGCTGTCCTGTTCATGTGATCCTCTTACGAAACTTGCGGAGGAAACGCCACACAGGACAAACGAAAGGCCGTCGCGCTGCGATGACGGCCTCTGACGATCTTGACGAAAATGGAATCGCACGGCCACCTTTAGCAGGTGCGCCACCACAGACGGCTTTCGACGGTACTCATGACAGTGCTCACGGGCCGCTAAACACCATGATGGCGGCCGTTCGTCAAGGGACGATACCCGTGCAAGCACTCTTGCCGGTCGGGATGCGCCACCTACCCCAGATGCTTTTTGAAGAACTCGGTCGCGCGTCCCCAGGCAAGTTCGGCGGCCTTGCGATCATGCACCGACATGCGCTGTTCGTTGACGAAGGCGTGTTCGGCATCATAGCGGAACAGCTCAAGCGACTTGCCGGCCGCCTTCATGCCCTGCTCGAACGCATGGATCAGTTCCGGCGTGCACCAATCGTCCTTGTTGGCAAAATGCGCCTGCAGCGGAATCTTGATGTCGGCAGGCTTGGCGGCGGCTTCCGGCGGGATGCCGTAGAACACCACGCCCGCGGTCAGTTCCGGGATTTTCGCCGCCCCAATGATGGTCACCGCACCGCCGAGGCAGAAACCCGTGAGGCCGACCTTGGCGCCGTTCCTCGAGAGATACTGCACGGCGCCACGTACCGTCTGCGTGGTGGCGTCGATGAAATCCAGCGAATTCATCTCCGCGCCGGCGGCCTCGGTGTCGTGATACGGCACCACCTTGCCCTTGTACAGATCAGGCGCCAGCGCATCGAAACCCGCCATCGCAAAACGATCGCACAGGCCCTTGATCTGATCCGACAAGCCCCACCATTCCTGGATCACGATCACCCCGGGCGCATTGCCGCGCGCGGCATTGGCAAGATAGCCATTGGCGTCCTTGCCGTCGGGACGCTTGAACGTAATGCTGGTGCCCATGGGTTCCTCCGCTGATTTTTGCCAGCAAGCCGATTGACGGTCATTTTGTCCGCAGTTCGGGCACGACGCAACGGCTCGTCGCCTCGGTGCTGCGCGACAACAAAAAAGGCCCCGCCAGGAGCCTTTTCATTCAGCGCGGCAGGATCCCGCAATCAATCCGCGTTGGACCAGACCCTCTTCTTGGTGAAATACACCAGGATGGTGAGCAGGATCAGGAACACGAACACCTGCATGCCGATCCGCTTGCGCTCTTCCATGCGCGGCTCGGCAGTCCACATCAGGAACGTGGAGATGTCATGGGCGTATTGCGCAAGCGTCGCCGGTGCTCCGTCGTCGAAGGTCACCTGACCGTCGCTCAACGGCTTCGGCATCTTGATGGCATGACCGGGAAAGTACTTGTTGTAATAGGAGCCGTCGGGAATGGTGACGCCGGCCGGCGGCGTGTCCTCAAAGCCCTGCAGGAGCGCGCTCACATAGTTCGGGCCCTGCTCCTGGAACTGGGTGAAAAAGTCGACCAGGAACCACGGAAATCCACGTTCATAAGACCGCGCCTTGGCGATCAGCGACAGGTCGGGCGGCAAGCCGCCGCCATTGGCGACGCGTGCCGCCTGCTCGTTTGGAAACGGCGGAGGAAAGTAATCGGCCGGCCGACCGGGCCGCTCGAACATCTCGCCGTTGTCGTTCGGGCCGTCCTTGATCTTGTAGCCCGCCGCGAATGACGCAGCCTGCGCCTCGGAATATCCCGGGCCGCCGGGATCGGCCAGGTTTCGAAACGCGATGTAGTTGAGCGAATGACAGGCCGAACAGACTTCCTTGTAGATCTTCAGGCCGCGCTGCAGCGAGGCGCGATCATAGGTGCCGAACGGCCCGGAAAACGACCATTGCTGCGACGGCGGCGTGATTTCCTCGGCGGCTCTCGCCTCGTGCGCGCTGCCGGCGAACAATGTTCCGGCAACCAACAATGCGATCGCCGTTGACAACATCGTGCTGCTTCCGCTTTTGGCCAGCACATCGTCGACGATCGAATTCGGAAGCGGCTGCGGTGTCTCCATCCGGCTCAGCACCGGCAGTACGATCAGGAAATAGGCGAAGTAGCAGACGGTCAGGATGCGGCCGGCGATCACATAGATGCCTTCCGGCGGCTGCGCGCCGAGATAGCCGAGCAGCACGCAGACCACGACGAAGATCCAGAAGAACTGCTTGGCCAGCGGGCGATATTTCGACGAGCGCGTCCGCGCGGTGTCGAGCCAGGGCAGGAACGCCAGCACAATGATCGCCGAGAACATCGCGGTGACGCCGGCAAGCTTGTTCGGGAT
>JAICYA010000055.1 GCA_025934455.1 Rudaea sp. | reverse complement strand
GATCCGGCGCCAGCGCGGCAATTCTTGCTGCCGGAAACCTTGCACGGCGGCACTGCGGCTATGCCGGCATTGCCGCCGGATCGGGTCGTCGCGATCGCCTTCACCTCAGGCAGCACCGGGGTCCCGAAGGCAAATGCGAAGACCTGGGGCGCGGTGTGCGCGAGCAGTGCGCTCAACGCCGGCGCCGTCTGTGCCAACGGTGCCTCGAACATTGTCGCGACCGTGCCGCCGCAGCACATGTACGGACTTGAACTTTCCGTGCTGCTGCCGTTGCGCAGCCGCGCCGCGATTCATTCGGGACACCCGTTTTTCCCGGCCGACATCGCGCGTGCGCTCGCACAGGTTCCGGCGCCGCGCGTGCTCGTGACCACGCCACACCACCTGCGCGCGCTGCTGCGTTCCGGTACGGATCTGCCCGCCCTCACCGCCATCGTCAGCGCGACCGCACCGCTGGATGCACAACTGGCGAGCGCTGCGGAAACCCGTTACGCGACACGCGTGATCGAGTTGTTCGGCTCCACCGAAACCTGCGTCATCGCCGAGCGTCGTGCCACGCGCGACGAACCGTGGAAGCTGTATCCGGGCGTGAGCCTGCATCCGCAGCCCGACGGCACCCTGGTCGACGCGCGGTATTTCCCCACACCGACGCTGTTGCACGACATCGTGGAACTGCTGCCGCCGGGACGCTTCCGCCTGCGCGGCCGCAACGGTGACCTGCTGGAAATTGCCGGCAAGCGCGCTTCGCTCGGTGATTTGAACCACCGCCTGCTCGCCATTCCCGGCGTCAACGACGGCGTGGTTTTCCAGCTCGACGCGGACGCTGGCGGCGTGCGCCGCCTTGCCGCGCTCGTGGTCGCGCCAGGAATGGCCGCAGGGAAAATCGTCGACGCGCTGCGCGCAGGCGTAGACCCGGTCTTCCTGCCGCGTCCCCTCAAGATCGTCGCCGCGTTGCCGCGCAATGCGGCGGGCAAATTGCCGCGCGCGGCGCTGCTTGAAGCGTTGCGCCGAGCCTGAGGCGCGTTGCGGTTACTTCCAATCCGCGAGTTTGTAGTACACCGGCTGCACCACGCCCGACGGACCGGACAACTGTTTCATCAGGTTCGGCGGGATCACCGACGGGTTGTCGACGTAGAACTTCGTCGGGCCTTGTTTCTCGAGCACGCGCACGAACAGCAGCTTGCCCTTCTTGCGGTATTCCTCGACGGTTTCGTTGCCGTTCTGGCGCACCGTCACCACCGGCAGTTCGGCCACGTTCGCGGCGGCCTGCACTTCCGGCGGCAGCGTGGATTGTTCCTGGGCTTTCTCGACAGGTTTCGTTGCGGTGGTGGTGGGCGCTTGCGCTGCTGGCGCAGCCTGCTTGACGCCCGGATCGTTCATGGAAGGCGGCGCCTGCACCGGCGGCAACGGATCGGAAGCCGGCTTGCCTTGGGCAAAGGCCGCGCCGCCCGCACCGCTCAGTATCGAAACGATCAACACCCTGCCAAGCACATGGACGGATTTCATTTCACACCTCCCGCGTTCGTGTCGAGCATAGCACGCGTGTATGGCGATTTTTACGACGATCGAACGGGTCGTTTCGTTGCAAAAATGCTCGTGCTGGGCCAAGCTGAAAAACCCGCCACGGTCGTGCACCATCATGTCGCGCTCCACCCTCGTCCTGATCGACGGTTCCGGCTACTTGTACCGTGCCTTCCACGCGCTGCCGCCGCTGTCGAACCGCATGGGCGAGCCGACCGGCGCCCTGTTCGGCGTGTTCAACATGCTGCGTGCGACGCTGAAGGAAAAGCCGGCGCACGTCGCGTTCGTCGCCGACGCGCCGGGGCCCACGTTCCGCGACGCAATCTTCGAGCAATACAAGGCGCATCGCCCGCCGATGCCGGATGATCTGCGCGCCCAGATCGAGCCGATGCTGGCGCTGGTCGGAGCATTGGGGTTTCCGATACTGCGCGTAAGCGGCGTCGAGGCGGACGACGTGATCGGAACACTCGCGCTGCAGGCCGCGGCGCAGGGCATCGACGTCGTCGTCTCGACCGGCGACAAGGATCTGGCGCAACTGGTTTCGCCACGCATCCGCCTCGTCAACACGATGACGAACTCGACGCTGGACGCGGACGGCGTGTTCGCCAAGTTCGGGGTGCGCCCGGACCAGATTGTCGATTACCTTGCTCTCGTCGGCGACAGCGCGGACAACATTCCCGGCGTGCCGAAATGCGGGCCCAAGACTGCGGCGAAATGGCTCGGCGAATACGGCACGCTGGATACCGTCATCGCCAACGCGGACAAGATCGGCGGCAAGATCGGCGAAAGCCTGCGCGCCGCGCTGGCGCAACTGCCCATGTCGCGCCAGCTGGCAACGATCAAGACCGACGTGGAATTGGATGTAAAGCCGTCCGATCTTGCCTTCGCCGAGCCGGATTCGACGAAGCTGCGCGAGCTGTACATGCGCTACGAATTCAAGGCGGCGTTGAAGGAGCTGGATGCAAAAGAAGAAACCGGAATCGCGCCACAGATCGTCACGCCTGCTGCCAACGAATCCGCGCCTGCACAATCGGCAAACCGGAATTACGAACTCGTTCTCACGCACGAACGCTTCGACGCCTGGCTGGAAAAACTGCGCACTGCCGGCCTGATCTGCATCGACACAGAAACCACGAGCCTGGACCCCATGCGCGCGGAAATCGTCGGCGTGTCATTCGCGGTGGAACCCGGCCACGCCGCCTATGTGCCACTGGCGCACGACTATCCCGGCGTGCCAGCGCAACTGCGTCGCGACGACGTGCTCGCCGCGCTCAAGCCGTTGCTCGAAGACGCGCAAAAACCCAAGTTGGGCCAGCACGCCAAATACGACATGAACGTGCTGTCGAACTACGGCATCGACGTGGCCGGCGTGCGCTACGACTCCATGCTCGAATCCTACGTGTGGAATTCGTCCGGCAGCCGCCACGACATGGACACGCTGGCGAAGAAGTACCTTGGCGTGGATACCATCCACTACGAAGACGTGGCCGGCAAGGGCGCGAAACAGATTCCGTTCGCACAAGTTGACGTGCAACGCGCGGCGGACTATTCGGCCGAGGACGCCGACATCACGTTGCGCCTGCACGAGACACTGTGGGCCAAGCTCGAAACCGAGCCGAAGCTGCAAAAGGTGTTCGACGAGATCGAGATGCCGCTGGTGCCCGTGCTCGCGCGCATGGAGCAGACCGGCGTGCTGATCGACGCCGCCAAGCTGAAGAAACAAAGCGAGAGCTTGAACAAGCGCATGCTCGAAATCCAGCAACAGGCGTTCGGGATTGCCGGGCGGAATTTCAACATGGATTCACCCAAGCAGTTGCAGGCGCTGCTGTACGAGGAATTGCAATTGCCGGTGTCGGTCAAGACACCGACCGGCCAGCCATCGACGAACGAGGAAGCGCTGGAAGGCTTGGCAAGCCAGCACGAATTGCCGCGCCTTATCCTGGATTACCGCACGCTGGCGAAACTGCGTTCGACTTATACCGACAAGCTGCCCGAGGCGGTGAACCCGCGCACGGGCCGAGTGCACACAAGCTATCACCAAGCGGTCGCCGCGACCGGACGGCTGTCCTCGAACGATCCGAACCTGCAGAACATCCCGATCCGCACCGAGGAAGGCCGGCGCATCCGCCAGGCCTTCGTCGCGCCGCAAGGATTCAAGGTCCTCGCCGCCGATTATTCGCAGATCGAGCTGCGCATCATGGCGCATCTTTCGGGCGATGCCGGCCTGCTCGCCGCGTTCCACGGCAATCAGGACGTACACCGCGCAACCGCATCGGAAGTATTCGGCGTGCCGCCCGAGCAAGTGGATCCGAATCAACGCCGAGCGGCCAAGGCGATCAACTTCGGCCTGATGTACGGCATGAGCGCCTGGGGACTTGCGCGTCAGCTCGGTATCGGCCGCGACGAGGCGAACACCTACGTCAAGACTTATTTCGAACGCTATCCGGGCGTGCAGGCGTTCATGAACGCGACACGCGAGCAGGCGCATCGCGACGGCTATGTCGAGACCCTGTTCGGACGGCGCCTGTACCTCATCGAGATCCACTCGCGCAACCAGGGCTTGCGCGCCGGCGCCGAACGCGCGGCGATCAATGCACCGATGCAGGGCACCGCTGCCGACATCATCAAGCGCGCGATGATCGCGGTGGACGACTGGCTGCAAACCCTGGCCGGCGCGGCGCGCATGATCATGCAGGTGCACGACGAACTCGTGTTCGAGGTGCGCGAGGATGCCGTCGCGCAGATTTCGGATGGCGTGCGCGAACGCATGATGGGCGCGGCGAAACTTTCGGTGCCGCTGATCGTCGATATCGGGGTGGGCGAGAATTGGGATGAGGCCCATTAGAAGCAGCGCAAACGCTTGAATTCAAAGCCGATGAACGATTTCTGAACCGACGAGTGCAAATTCGGGTAATGCCTTGAACTTCCCGCCCTCGCATCCATCTAATCCCACAGGTGCACGCAACGGCACCTGGTTCATTCACCTCCCTGAGTGAACCTACGGGGACCGATCCCTCCCCTGATCGGTCTTCGGCCCACGCCCCGGAAGCTCCCCCCTAAGCTTCCGGGGCATTTTTTTGCGTATTTTTTGCGATCATCCGTGATCGCAAAGATCAAAAACGGCCATCCTTGGCCGCACTTTTCAATCAAGCCAGATACCCGCCATCCACGGCAAACCCCGCACCGGTGATGTAACTGGCCGCTGGCGAACACAGGAACGCGATCATCGGCGCGATCTCCTCCGGCTGCGCGGCGCGGCCGAGCGGGATCGCGCGCAGCAACGGTTTGAGGATTTCCGGATTGCCGGTCAATGCACTGGCGAATTTCGTGTCGGTGAGTCCCGGCAACACCGCGTTGACGCGGATGCCGACAGGTGCCAGTTCCCGCGCCCAGCTTTCCGTCATCGACAGGATCGCCGCCTTGGTCATGGAATACGCGCCCTGCCCCGGCGCGGCCCGGCGGCCATTGACCGAAGCGACGTTGACGATCGCACCCGCATGCCCGCCCATCGCGCGTGCGGCGAGTTGCGTGGTGAGGAAATAGCCGCGGATGTTGACCTCGACGGTCTTGTCGAATGCGGTCAGCGGCATGTCCAACATCGGCCCGAAATACGGATTCGCCGCCGCGTTGTTGACGAGGATGTCGAGTTGCAGGCCGCGCTTGTCCAGATCGGCGAAAAGCGCTTCGATGGATGCCGCCTCGCCGACATGCGCGGCGATCGCGACGGCCTTGCCACCGGATTCCGCGATTTGCGCGGCGGCGGCAGCGCAGGCGTCCTGTCGGCGGCTGGATACGATCACCTGTGCACCACACTGCGCGAGCAATTGCGCAGTCGCCAGGCCAATGCCACGGCTGGCGCCGGTGATGAGCGCCGTCCTGCCGCGCAAATCGCAAAGGGAATCAGGCTGCATCACGGTGTTCCTCGTGCTTGGCATACAATCCGAGCATAGCAAACGGAAAGGATCGCACCGTGGGTCAAAAGCGCGTGCTCATCACCGGCGCCGGCAGCGGACTCGGCCGCGCGCTCGCTTTCTGCTTTGCCGAAAATGGCTGGCGCGTGGCCTGCGCGGATATCCGCCTCGATCGCGCGCAGGACACCGTGCGCCTGATGCGCGATTTCGGGGTCGGCGCGATGGCGCTGAAAGTGGATGTCGGCAGCGACGCTTCGGTGGACGCCATGCGCGATGAGATCCTCGCCGCCTGGGACGGCGTCGATGTCGTCATCAACAATGCCGGCGTCGCCAGCGCGGGCAGCGTCGCGCAAACCTCGCTCGACGACTGGCGCTGGACCTTGAACATCGACCTGATGGGCGTGGTGCGCGCCTGCCACGCCTTCCTGCCGGTGCTGCTCGAACAAGGCAGCGGCCACATCGTCAACATCGCCTCGTTCGCCGGCTTCGCCAACGCGCCGCGCATGGGCGCGTATTCGGCGGCCAAGGCCGGCGTGATTTCGCTGTCGGAAACCCTGCGTGCGGAACTCGCGAATACTGCCGTCAAGGTGTCGGTCGTGTGTCCCGCGTTTTTCCCGACGAACCTGATGGACACGGCGCGCGCGCCGGAAGCCGACAAGGCGACGGCAAAGAAATTCATGGCCAAGGCGACGCAAAGCGCCGACGATGTCGCCGCCGTCATCTTCCGCGAAATCCAACGCGGCGCGTTCCTGATCCTGCCGACCAAGGGCGAACGCGGGCGCTGGCGCATCAAGCGCTTCGCGCCCGAGCTGTTCTTCCGCAAGCTCGTGGCCATGGCGGGCAAGGCCGGCAGCAAGCCATGAGCCGCCTGCTGATCTACGGTGCGAACGGCTATACCGGCCGCCTGATTGCACGTGAAGCCGCGCGGCGCGGGCTAAAGCCATTGCTTGCAGGCCGCAACCGCGACGAGGTCGACGCACTGGCCAAGGAACTGGGCCTGCTGCGTCGCGTGTTCGAGCTTTCCAACCCGGTTGAGATCGCGCGCAACCTCGATGGCGTGGACGTCGTCTTGCATTGCGCCGGACCGTTCTCGAAAACGGCAGCGCCGATGCTCGACGCCTGCTTGAACGCGAACGTGCATTATCTGGACATCACCGGCGAGATCGCCGTGTTCGAGATGTGCCATCGCGCGCATGTGCGCGCACAACACCAGGGCACCGTGGTGCTGCCCGGTTCCGGATTCGACGTGGTGCCGACCGACTGCATGGCCGCGCTGCTCAAGCGGCGGCTGCCGGATGCCAACTCCCTCGTTCTCGCCTTCGAGGCTGGCGGCGGTCCCAGCCCCGGCACGGCGGCGACCAGCGTCGAAGGCCTGGCGCAGGGTGGTCGCGCACGCATCGCGGGCGAGGTCCGGACCGTACCGCTCGCGTGGAAGTCGCGCGAATTCCTGCGCGACGGCAAGCCGCGCACGGCGATGACGATCCCCTGGGGCGACGTCTACACCGCATTCGTCTCGACCGGAATCCCGAACATCGAAACCTACATGGCGGTGCCGCCGAAGACGATCAGCCGCCTGCGCTGGATGCGCCACATCCAGCCGTTGCTCGCGCTGCGCCCGGTGCAGAACTTCATGAAACGGCGCGTGCTGGCCGCAACGCCCGGCCCGAGCGAGCAACGCCGTCGCGACAGCGGCTGCCATGTCTGGGGCGAGGTGCGCAATGTCGCCGGCAAGCAGGTCGCTCTGGAACTGGAGACGCCGAACGGCTACGAGCTGACCGTGACCGCCTCGCTCGGCATTGCCGAATACCTGCTGGGGCGAACCAGTCCACCCGCCGGCGGCTATTTCACGCCCTCGGAGTTGATGGGCGCGGAGTACGTCCTCAAATTGCCGGGGGTCAGGCTGATCGAGCCGGCCAAGGTTGCGGTAAGCGCCTGATTCTGCTCTAATACACGGCTCGCTGTGGCATCCATGGCGATTCCCGGCATCCGCCGGGGCCGATTCCACCCTGGCTAAGGGTGCTCCCGTTCTCATCATCGAGGTAGGTACGATGGCCAAAGTCTGCCAAGTCACCGGCAAGCGCGCGCAGTCCGGCAACAACGTGTCGCATGCCAACAACAAAACCCGGCGCCGCTGGCTGCCGAACCTGCACGAGCGCCGCTTCTGGGTGCCGAGCGAAAAGCGCTGGGTGAAACTGCGTGTTTCCGCCCAGGCCCTGCGCACGATCGACAAGAACGGCATCGAAACCGTCCTGGCCGAGCTGCGTGGCCGCGGCGAAAAGATCTAAGGAGCAATAGCCATGGCATCCAAGCGCGACAAGATCCGTCTCGTGTCCTCGGCCGATACCGGCCATTTCTACACAACCGACAAGAACAAGAAGACCACGACCGACAAGATCGAAATGAAGAAGTACGATCCGGTTGTGCGCAAGCACGTGATCTACAAGGAAGCGAAGATCAAATAATCTTCGACCTCTGCACCAACAAAAAACCCGCCGATGGGCGGGTTTTTTTGTGTCGCGACGATTCCTGCTTCAGGATTTGACCGGCACCAGCGCATACCCGCGCAGCCGCACCGCGAACTCCTGCAAGGTACGGATGCCACTGGCCTCGGCTTCGCGGCACCATTCCTGCAAATTCGCCAGCATTGCCTCACCGCTGCCGTTGCCGCGTTCGAGTACGGCCGCAAGGCGAGCGCGGAAATCGCAAACCTTGGCGAGCAGCGGCCGCTGCTTGATCGCTTCGAGCATGCGCGTCTGCGCTGAGTTGTCGAGCCAGCGCCCGCCGTTGGCGAGCGCACGGCGCAGCCTGCGCGGCAGCGCTTTCATTTTCGCGCCGGCATGTGCGGCTTCTTCGCGCAGGGTGGGTGCAATCACGCCCTTGAAATAGTCCGTCATCACCTGGAAACGATGGCTGAGCAGGGCCTTGATCGTTTCGGTATCGGGCAGGGGCACGTTCGCGCGCACGTCCAGCGACGGCGCGACGCGCAGCACCTTGGCCAAGCCCACCATCTCGAAGCCACGGATCAGCGCCCAGCCGATATCGAACTCGAACCGGCGTAGCGCGAACTTGGACGAACTCGGGAAGGCGTGGTGGTTGTTGTGCAGTTCCTCGCCGCCGATGAAGAATCCCCACGGCGTGAGATTGGTCGCCATGTCGGCGGTTTCGAAATTGCGGTAGCCCCACCAATGGCCCAGGCCGTTGACCACGCCGGCGGCCCAGAACGGAATCCAGATCATCTGCAGCGCGGAAATCGCCACGCCCCAGACGCCGAATAGGGCAATGTTGATCAGGAACATCAAGGTCGGGCCCATGTACGGATGCCCGCCATAGAAGTGGCGCTCGAGCCAGTCGTCCGGCGTGCCGCGTCCGTACTTGTCCATATCGTCGGGCTTGCCCGCCGCCACACGGTACAGGTCCACGCCCTGCCACAACACGGTATTGATGCCGAACACCTTCGGGCTGTGCGGATCGTCCTCGGTTTCGCACTTGGCGTGATGCTTGCGATGCACCGCGACCCATTCCTTCGTCACCATGCCGGTCGACAACCACGACCAGAAACGGAAGAAATGCGCCAGCACCGGATGGAAATCCACGCCGCGATG
>JAICYA010000082.1 GCA_025934455.1 Rudaea sp. | reverse complement strand
TGGTGGCTGATCGGCGCGGCCGCGCTGATCGCGGCGGGAATCGCGGTGCTGCTCTACATCAGTCTTTGAGCAAGACGGCCGCGTTCGCGGGTGGCCTGCGCGGCGTAGGCATCTTCAGCGGCAAGCGCGCGCACATCAGCACGACCCAGATCGCGAGATACAACGCCGGCTCGCGGTGGTCGGCCTTGACCAGCCAGAAGTAGTGCAGCACGCCAAGCAGGGCGATCAGGTACGCGAGTCGATGCAGTTGCTGCCAGCGGCGGCCCAGGCGCCGCATCATCTTTTGCGTCGAGGTCAGCGCCAGCGGAATCAGCAGCAGCCATGCCGCGAATCCCACCGTGATGTACGGGCGCTTGACGATTTCG
This sequence comes from Rudaea sp., assembly GCA_025934455.1. The sequence continues at coordinate 7,350 of JAICYA010000082.1, read as the reverse complement.
CCGAGCAGCTGCGACCAGAAACCGCCGAGGTCGATGGCGAGATAGATTGCCAGGTGCACGCTCACGTAAAAGAACGCGAACAGGCCGAGCATGCGCCGGAAGCGGATCGCCTTGTGCCAGCCACTGATTCGCCGTAGCGGAGTGATCGCGAGCGTGGCGAGCAGCAGGCGCAAGGCCCAGTCGCCGCTGCGATGTTCGAGCTGGGCGACGGGATCGGTCCCCAGCGTGCCGTGCACGGCATCCCAGGCCAGATGCGCGAGCGGCAGCAGGCACAGGACGAAGACCAGCGGTTTGAACGCGGCAATGCGATCGCGAAAGGCCATTAGTCAAAAATACTTGCGCAAATCCATGCCCGCGTACAGGTGCGCTACCTGTTCGGCATAACCGTTAAACGGCAACGTGGCGATGCGGTTGCCGAACAGGTTGAAACCGGTGCCGGCGATGCGGCGCTCGGTCTTCTGGCTCCAGCGCGGATGGTCGACGGCCGGATTCACGTTGGAATAGAAACCGTATTCGTCCGCGGCCGCCATGTTCCATGTCGTTTGCGGCTGGCGTTCGACGAATTCGATTTTGACGATGGACTTGATGCCCTTGAAGCCATATTTCCACGGCACGACCAGGCGCAGCGGCGCGCCGTTCTGGTTCGGCAGTTCGCGCCCGTAAATGCCCACGGCGAGCAGGGTCAGCGGATGCATGGCCTCGTCTATGCGCAGGCCTTCGCGATAGGGCCAGTCGAGCACCGGGTACGCGAGGCCGGGCATCTGTGCCGGTCGTTCGACCGTCGTGAAAGCGACGTATTTCGCCGACGCCAGCGGCTTGCAGCGCTTGAGCAAATCGGCGAGCGGGAAGCCGGCCCAGGGGATCACCATCGACCAGGCTTCGACGCAACGCATGCGATAGATGCGTTCTTGCAGCGCCTGGCCCTTGAGGATGTCTTCGAGCGTCAAGTGTCCGGTCTTTTCAGCCAGGCCGGCGATTTCCAGGCTCCACGGTCGTGGCTGGAAGCGGCCGGAATTGGCGGCCGGATCGCCCTTGCCGGTACCGAACTCGTAGAAATTGTTGTAGTGCGTGGCGTCCTGGAAAGTGGTTTGCACGGCGCCATCGGCATTGTCGACGTGACTGCCGACCGTCAGCGGCCTGCCCGGGACGCTCGTTTCCGGTGCCGCCGGCGTGGGAGGCGCGGCTTCGGAACCGCAGCCGGCGGCCAGTGCGGTCGCGCCGAGCCCAATCAGTTTCAGGACCTCGCGACGGCGACGGTAAACCGGTTCCGGCGTGATTGCCGATGGCGGTGGGTTTTTGGATCGAATTCGGCGCATGCGTTTTTCCCGATTGTGCCAACGGGACCGGCAATCGTGCATAAAGCTTCCAGACAAACCCCGGCACTTGACCTGCCTGTGCTTTTGCGGCGGTATACTCGGTTCGAGGAAATCAGCAAGGTTACTGGAACAAGGTTATTGGAACGGGGGACATGAATTTCGCCAGCGCGTTCCGCTTCTCGTCCAGCCTCGTCGCTGTTCTGGATGCCGGGGACGGGCGCATTGTCGACGTGAATCCCGCCTTCGAGCGCGAGCTGGGCTATCGCCGCGACGAGATGCTCGGACGCAGCACGCTGGATATCGATTTCTGGCCGCACCCGCAAACACGGGCGGCAATCTGGGCGCACCTGCGCAGTGAACACCGCGTCTGCGGCGAACGCGTGGTGTTCCGCAACTTGGCGGGCGGCGAATTCGCGGCCGACTTGTATTGCGAATTCTTCGAGCATGATGGACGCCATCTGGTGTTGGCCGTGTTCCAACGCGTGGCGCCGGCGGCGGCGCAGGATGCTCCGGCCGAGCCCGATCCCGGCAGCTATCGCGCCCTGTTCATGGCCAGCGTGCAAGGCTTGTACCGCAGTCTTCCGCAAGGAGGCTGGATCGAAGTCAATCCGGCGCTGGCGCGCATCTTCGGCTTCGATTCGCCGGAGCAGATGCTGCAGGAGACGAAAGGCAGCAAGCCAGGCGATTTATACGCGGATCCGGCTGCGGCCGCGGTTTTGCTCGAACGGCTGGATCGCGTGGGCCACATCGAGAACGCACGCGCGTCGGTGCGCCGGCGCGACGGCAGTATCGGCTGGATCCTGGAAAATGCCCGCTGCGTGCGCGACGCCGAGGGACACCTGTTGTTCTACGAAGGCTCGGTCATGGAGATCAGCGCGCAGGTCGAGGCCGAAGCCCGCCTGCGCCAGTCCGAGAACATGTACCGCACCCTGGTCGACAGCAGCCACGACGGCGTATTCCTCATCCGGCACGACGGCACCATCGGCTTCATCAACGAAGCGATGGCGCAGACCCTGGGTTATCGCGCCGAGGAATTGATCGGCACCAGTTACCTCAAACTCATCGCGCCCGAGGCGTTGGCCGAACAGATGGTCCGCCGCAACGAACGTGCTGGTGGCTCGTACGCGGTGCAGACTTACGACACGGTGATGATCCACAAGGACGGCACGCGCCGGCTGCTGCACGTACACGCCAGCGCGGTCGACTACGAAGGCGAGGTGGCCAGCACCGGCACCGCGCGCGACGTCACCGAGGAGCATCGCCAGCGCCAGGCGCTGGAGTGGGCCGAACGCACTTACCGCGAGCTGTTCCAGAACGCGGTGTCGGGCATGTTCCGTTCGCAGATCGACGGCCGCATCGTCGCCGCCAACGATGCATTCGCGCATATCCTCGGCTATGCCGATGCCACGGAACTGCTCGAGTCGGGGCGTGGCATCGGCGACTTCTACGCGAATCCCGACAGCCGCAAGTATGTGTTGGCGCAGCTTGCAGCGAGCCGGGAGCCGGTCATGTTCGAGTTCGACGCGCGCCGCAAGGACGGCAGCCTGGTGCCCACCGAAGTGCGTGCGCAGGCGATCCGCGACAGCGAGGGCAAGATCCTGTGGACCGAAGGGTCCGCCCAGGACATCGGCGCGCGCCGCCGTGCCGAAATCGCGTTGAAGGATTCCGAGGCGCGCTACCGCACCCTGGTCGAGCACAGTCAGGTCGGCGTGTACATGATGCTCGGCGACCGCTACACCTACGTGAACCAGGCGTTCGCGGCGATGTTCGGTTACCGTGAGGAAGAACTGGTCGGCGCCGATTTCCGCATGCTCGTGCCGCCCGAGTCGCGCGAGCACCAGGAAGACCGCTACCGCCGCCGCAGCGAAGGCGAGCCGAGCAGCGGCGACTACTGCATCGTGCTGATGCGCAAGGATGGCGTGCGCATCCAGGTCGTGGTCAGTGCTGGCTACGTGGAAATGAACGGCAAGCGCTACACCAGCGGCACGATCCGCGACGTGACCGCGCAGTTGCGCGTGCAGCGCGAGTTGGAACACGGCGCGACGCATGATCTGCTGACCGGCCTGCCCAACCGGTTTTTTTTCGAGCGCCAGCTCGAACAGACGCTGGCACATGCACAGGCCAGCGGCGATTTCCATTTTGCCGTGCTGTTTCTCGACCTGGACGGATTCAAGCTGGTCAACGACAGCCTCGGCCACGCCTGCGGCGACGATTTGCTGACGCAGATCGCCGAGTGCCTGCGCGCGAACCTTGGCGGGCAATGCCTCGTCGCGCGTTACGGCGGCGACGAGTTCACCTTGCTGCCGCATGGGGCCTGTCCGCGCGGTCGCGCCGAACAACTCGCGCAGCGCGTGCTCGCGCTGCTGGCGGGTTCGTTCGAGGTGCGTGGTCACCGCGTGTTTTCCGGAGCCAGCGTCGGCGTCGTGCTGGGCCGCGCCGAATACCAGTCGCCGGACCAGTTGCTGCGCGACGCCGACACCGCGATGTACCGCGCCAAAGCCGGTGGCAAGTCCGCCTACGTCATCTTCGACGACGCCATGCATGCGGCGGCGCGTGCGCGCCTGAAACTGGAGACGGACCTGCGCTTCGCCCTCGAACGCGGCGAATTCCGCATCTTCCACCAGCCGATCGTGGATTTGCGCAATGGCCGCGTGCAGGGATTCGAGGCGCTGGTGCGCTGGCAGCATCCGCAGCGTGGCTTGCTGTTGCCTGACGATTTTCTCGAGGTCGCCGATGAAACCGGAACCCTCGTCGGGATGGATTGGTGGGTGCTCGAACAGGTTTGCGAGAACCTGTTGCGCTGGCAGCGGCACCGGCCGGCGCATGCACGCCTGCGCGCCAGCGTCAACGTCGACGACCGCCAGTTTGCCGATCCGAACCTGGTCGAGCATCTGCGCGATGTGCTGCGGCGCACCGGTGTCGACCCGTCCACGCTGGCGCTGGAAATCACCGAGACCGTTTTCCGTCGCGGCAGCGAGGAGGCGGCGCAAACCCTGCACGGCCTCAAGCAGTTGGGCGTGTCGCTCGTGGTCGACGATTTCGGCACCGGCTATTCGTCGCTGGACTCGTTCGCCGCGTCGCCGTTCGACGCGCTCAAGATCGACCGCAGTTTCATTCGCGACATGGTGACGAATTTCCGCCACCGCGCAATCGTGCGCACGATCGCCGCCTTTGCCGAAGACATGCGCCTGGACCTGATCGCCGAAGGCGTCGAGACGGCCGAGCAGGCCGGGCTGTTGCGCGACCTGGGTTGCACCGTGGCGCAGGGCTTTCTCTATGCTCCGGCCCTGCCGCAGGGTGAGTTCGAGACGCTGCTCGAGAACGGCTTCGCGCAGCAGTCGAATTCTTCGCCGTCGGCGGTTGCGTAACTGCTGCACTGCGGCATAATGAGACTCCTTTTGGAGTCGTTCATGAGCCGCACCTACAACTTCAGCGCCGGACCCGCGGCGCTGCCGGAACCCGTCTTGCGCCGCGCCCAGGCCGAAATGCTGGAGTGGGGGAAGGCTCGTGCCAGCGTCATGGAAATCAGCCACCGCGGCAAGGATTTCATCGCGACAGCGCAGAAGGCCGAGCAGGATCTGCGCTCCCTGATGCAGGTTCCGCAAGGCTACAAGGTGTTGTTCCTGCAGGGCGGTGCGACGCAGCATTTCGCCCAGATCCCGATGAATTTCGCGCGCCGCGACCAGAGTGTCGATTACGTCGTCACCGGCCACTGGGGCGAGAAGGCGGCGAAGGAAGCCAAGCCGCTGGCGCAGGTGCGCATTGCCGCGAGCGGCGCAGAAAGCAACTTCACCGTGAGTCCGCCGCGCGCACAGTGGCAGATCGATACGGACGCGGCCTACCTGCACTACACGCCGAACGAAACCATCCACGGTGTCGAATTCCATGAAGTTCCCGATGCCGGTGGCGTGCCGCTGGTGGCGGACATGTCCTCGAACATCCTGTCGCGGCCGGTCGACGTGTCGAAATTCGGCGTCATCTACGCCGGCGCGCAAAAGAACATCGGCGCCTCTGGCCTGGTCGTGATGATCGTGCGCGACGACCTGCTCGCGCGCTGCCCCAAGGACATCCCGAAGATCTTCAACTACGCCGAACACGCAGCCAACGATTCGATGCTCAACACGCCGAACACGTTCGGCTGGTATCTGGCGGGACTCGTGTTCGAATGGCTGCTGGAGCAGGGCGGCGTGGCGGCGATGGGCGAGCGCAACCGTGCCAAGGCCGACCTGCTTTATGGCTATATCGACAACTCGGGTTTCTACAGGAACCCGGTGGAAAAATCCGCGCGTTCGCGGATGAACGTGCCGTTCACGCTGCCGCGCGAGGAACTTGACGCGGCGTTCCTGAAGGAAGCCGAAAGCGCAGGCCTGATGGCACTCAAGGGCCATCGCGCGGTCGGCGGCATGCGCGCATCGCTTTACAACGCCATGCCGCTGGAAGGCGTGCAGGCGCTGGTGGCTTTCATGAAAGACTTCGCGGCGAGGAATGCTTGATGTTCAGGATCCAGACCCTCAACAACATTTCGCGCAACGGACTCGATCGGCTGCCGGCCAATCTGTATTCGGTCGCGAACGACGTCGCCGAGCCCGACGCGCTGCTGGTGCGTTCGGCGGACCTGCACGGCAAACCGCTGGCGGCGTCGATCAAGGCCGTTGCGCGCGCCGGCGCGGGCACGAACAACATTCCCGTCGCCGAGTTCAGCCAGCGCGGCGTGCCGGTATTCAATGCGCCTGGCGCGAACGCGAACGCGGTCAAGGAGCTCGTCGTTGCCGGCATGCTGATCGCCGCGCGCAACCTCGACAGCGCGCTCGCCTTCGTTGGCGGCCTGGGCGGTGGCGATCATTTGCACGACAAGGTTGAAGCGGAGAAGAAGCGCTTCGTCGGTTCGGAACTCGCCGGCAAGACGCTCGGCGTGGTTGGCCTCGGCGCGATCGGCGTCAAGGTCGCCAACGCGGCGCGCGCGCTCGGCATGCGCGTGCTCGGGTTCGATCCGCACATGACTGTCGATGGCGCCTGGGCGCTGTCGTCGGAAGTCGCCAAGGCCGGGTCGCTGAACGAACTGTATGCCGCGTCGGACTACATCACGTTCCACGTTCCGCTCAACGATGCCACGCGCGGCGTGTTCGGCGCCGCCGCGCTCGAACTCGTGCGGCCCGGCACGGTCGTGCTCAACTTCGCGCGCGAGGGCATCGTCGACGCGACGGCACTCGCGAGCGGCCTGGCCAGCGGCCGCATCGGTCGCTATGTCACCGATTTCCCGAGCGCCGATCTCGTCGGCAACGCGCGCGTGATCGGCCTGCCGCATCTGGGCGCGTCCACCGGCGAAGCCGAGGAAAACTGTGCGCTCATGGTCGTCGACCAGTTGCGTGAATTCCTGGAAAACGGCAATGTGCACAACGCCGTGAATTTTCCGAACACGCGCATGGCGCGCGCGGGCAAGGCGCGCCTGTGCATCGCCAACCGCAACCGTCCCAACATGATCGGTCAGCTTTCGCACGTGCTCGGCGAAGCCGGCGTCAACATCGCGCAGATGCACAATGCCTCGCGCGGCGACATCGCGTACACGCTGATCGATCTGGATTCGGCGGCCAGCGATGCGCTCGTCACGGCGATCCGCGGGATCGAAGGCATACTTTCGGTGCGCGCGATTTCCGCCTGAGCAAGCATCATCATGCCGAAGAAGAAGCCAGCTGCCGCACCTTCGCTCGCCGATGCGCGTTCGCGAATCGACGCGATCGACCGCAACATCCAGCAGCTGATCGCCGAACGCGCGAACTGGGCGCACCAGGTCGGCAAGGCCAAGGGCAAGCTCGCCGCGGCGGTGGACTACTACCGGCCCGAACGCGAAGCGCAGGTGCTGCGCATGGTCGTCGACCGCAATGAAGGTCCGCTGTCCGACGATGTGCTCGTGCATGTGTTCCGCGAAATCATGTCGGCCTGCCTCGCGCAGCAGGAACCGCTGAAGGTCGGCTACCTGGGGCCCGAAGGCACGTTCTCGCAACAGGCGGTGTTCAAGCATTTCGGCCACTCGGCG
>JAICYA010000301.1 GCA_025934455.1 Rudaea sp. | reverse complement strand
GGGCGGCACGCGCAAGCTGGAATCCTTCACGTCGGACGCCTTCTCGCCAAAGATCGCGCGCAGCAGTTTTTCTTCCGGCGTCAGTTGCGACTCGCCCTTCGGCGTGACCTTGCCGACCAGGATATCGCCCACCTTCACTTCGGCGCCGATATAGACGATGCCGGACTTGTCGAGCCGGTTCAGCGCCTGCTCGCCCACGTTCGGGATGTCGGCGGTGATTTCCTCGGAGCCGAGCTTGGTGTCGCGCGCCTGGCAAGTCAGCTCCTCGATGTGGATCGAGGTGAAGCGGTCTTCCTGCACCACGCGCTCGGACAGCAGCACCGAGTCTTCGAAGTTGTAGCCGTTCCACGGCATGAACGCGACCAGCATGTTCTGGCCCAGGGCCAGTTCGCCGAGATCGGTCGACGAGCCATCCGCCAGGGTGTCGCCCACCGCAACCTTGTCGCCCACGTTCACGCGCGGGCGCTGGTTGAGGTTGGTGCTCTGGTTGGACCGCGTGTATTTCGTGAGCGTGTAGATGTCGACGCCCGGATCGTTGTCGCCGACTTCTTTTTCGTTGACCCGCACCACGATGCGGCCGGCGTCGACCTGTTCGATCACGCCGCCACGGCGTGCGGAAACGGTCACGCCGGAATCGCGTGCCACCGCGCGTTCGATGCCGGTACCGACGAACGGCGCCTCGCTGCGCAACACCGGCACCGCCTGGCGCTGCATGTTGGCGCCCATCAGCGCGCGGTTGGCGTCATCGTGCTCAAGGAACGGCACCAGCGCCGCGGCCACCGACACGGTCTGCATCGGCGACACGTCCATGTAATTGATGTCGGCCGCCGGACGCAGCTCGGACTCGCCCTTGAAGCGGCACGCCACGAGGCCTTCGGTGATCTTGCCGCTCTTGTCGATCGGCGTGTTGGCCTGGGCGATCACGAAATCGCCTTCCTCGATCGCCGACAGGTATTCCACCTCGTCGGTGACCTTGCTGCCCACCACCTTGCGGTACGGCGTCTCGAGGAAGCCGTACGAATTGGTGCGGGCGTAGACGGCCAGCGAGTTGATCAGGCCGATGTTCGGGCCTTCCGGCGTCTCGATGGTGCACACGCGGCCGTAATGGGTCGGATGCACGTCGCGCACTTCGAAGCCCGCGCGTTCGCGGGTCAGGCCACCCGGCCCCAAGGCCGACACGCGGCGCTTGTGGGTAACTTCCGACAGCGGGTTGTTCTGATCCATGAACTGCGACAACTGCGAGGAGCCGAAAAACTCCTTCACCGCTGCCGCGACCGGCTTGGCGTTGATGAGGTCCTGCGGGCCAAGATTGTCGGCTTCGGCCAGCGACAGGCGCTCCTTGACCGCACGCTCGACGCGCACCAGGCCAATGCGGAACGCGTTCTCGGCCATTTCACCGACCGAACGCACGCGGCGGTTGCCGAGGTGATCGATGTCATCGACCGTGCCGTGGCCATTCTTGATTTCAATCAGCACGCGCAGCGCGTCCAGGATGTCGGACGTCTCGCCCTGCTCGGCCACCAGCGCGACCGCCGCCTCTTCCTTGCGGGTCGCGAAATACTTGTGGTCGTACAGCACCGCGGGGCCCGTCACGCCCGAACGGCCGACGCGGCGGTTGAACTTCATGCGGCCGACCACCGACAGGTCGTAGCGCTCGAAGGTGAAGAACAGGTTGTGGAACAGGTTCTGCGCGGCTTCCTTGGTCGGCGGCTCGCCCGGACGCATCATCCGGTAGATTTCGACCAGCGCTTCCAGCTGGGTGTGGGACGGATCCGCCCGCAGCGTGTTGGAAATGTACGGGCCGCGATCGAGGTCGTTCACGAACAGCGTCGCGATCGTCTCGATGCCCGCCTTGCGGAAGGCCTCGATCATCTCGGCGGTCAACTCGTCGTTGGCCGAGGCCAGCAACTCGCCGGTGGCGGCATCCACCACGTCGGTCGCGAGGATGCGCCCGACCATGTAATCGTCCGGCACTTCCAGCGTGGTGATCTTGGCGTTCTTCAATTCGCGCACATGGCGCGCGGTGATGCGCTTGTCCTTCTCGACCAGCACCTTGTCGCCGACGGCGAGGTCGAAGTTGAGCGTCTCGCCGCGCAGGCGCTCTGGCACCAGCGCCAGCTCTGCGTGGCCTTCGGCGCCGAGGTGGAACACGTTGTGCTCAAAGAAGATGTCCAGCATCTCTTCGTTGGTGTAGCCCAACGCGCGCAGCAGGATCGTCACCGGCAGCTTGCGGCGGCGGTCGATGCGCGTGTACAGCACTTCCTTCGGATCGAATTCAAAATCGAGCCACGAGCCGCGGTACGGGATCACGCGCGCGTTGAACAGCAGCTTGCCCGACGAATGCTGCTTGCCCTTGTCGTGGTCGAAGAACACGCCGGGCGAACGGTGCAGCTGCGAGACGATCACGCGCTCGGTACCGTTCACGATGAAGGTGCCGGTCTCGGTCATGAGCGGAATCTCGCCCATGTAGACTTCCTGCTCCTTCACGATTTTCGGCACCTTCTTGGATGCCGGGCTGTCCTTGTCGTAGATGACCAGGCGCACCTTGACGCGCAACGGCGCGCCGTAACTCATGCCGCGCACGCGACACTCGCGCTCGTCGAACGCGGGTTCACCGAAACGGTACTCGACAAAATCCAGTTCCGCGTTGCCAGAATGGCTCTTGATCGGGAACACCGATTTCAGCGCCGCCTCAAGCCCGGTGCCCTTGCGCCGGCTGGGCGCAACACCTGCCTGCAGGAAATCCTTGTAGGAACCCGTCTGGATGGTCAACAGGTTCGGCACGCCGAGCACTGGCGGGCGTTTGCCGAAACTCTTGCGGATACGCTTCTTTTCGGTGAATGAATAGGTCGTCATGGATGCTACCGCCTCGTTCGTGGACACGGGGCCACTTGCAGGCCCGAAAAAACGTGGTGGAGCTGTCATGCGGAAGTCGCTGGTATTGCCGGCACCAGCACGCCCTCTGCTACTACTTCGGATGGACAACTCGAAACATTGGTTCTGCAACAGCCGCAGGCCAGGGACTTGCGTCCCCGGCCTCGGCTTACATCAATTCGGTGTAGGAGCGGCCCGTGGCCGCGACCCAAGACCGGTCGCACGCACGGCGCGCTCCTACACACATTGCGCGTCCTGCGCTTATTTCAATTCCACCTTGGCACCGGCCTTTTCGAGGTCGGCCTTGAACTTCGCGGCATCTTCCTTGCTGACGCC
>JAICYA010000465.1 GCA_025934455.1 Rudaea sp. | reverse complement strand
GCTTCGAGCTCGGCGATTTCCTCGCGCAGCGCGGCCGGCGACAGCACCACGCCGTTGCCGATCAGGCATAGCACGCCATCGCGCAGGATGCCGGAAGGAATCAGGTGCAGGACAGTCTTCTTGCCCTTGATGACCAGCGTGTGGCCGGCGTTGTGGCCACCCTGGAAACGCGCGACCGCGCCGACGCGCTCGGTGAGCAGATCGACGATCTTGCCCTTGCCTTCGTCGCCCCACTGCGCACCCAGGATTACAACTGACTTGCCCATGATTCTTCCGATTTGACCAGGATTATTCGTGCGTGCCGCGGTATTTCTTTTCGCCCGCGGTCACGCGCAGCTTCATGCGGTTTTGCGCGGTCGGCAGCGGACAGGTCGCATACGGCGTGAACGCGCAGGGCGGATTGTAAGCTTTGTTGAAATCGATCACGACCTTGCCGTCCTTGGGTGGTTCGGTGTAGACGAAACGCGCCGCGCCGTAGGTTTCGCGGCCGTTGGTCTTGTCGCCGAAGACCAGGAACAGATTGGTGTCTCCCGGCGTTTCGATCACGGGTTCCAGCCGATACGTCTTGCCGTCGCGCTCGAATACCGCCGCGCCCGGCACGACGACCTTGTCGACCTGGCCGAGGATATTCGGCTCCTCGACTTCATGCGGCGGATTGTAAGCCTCCCATTTCGCCTCGACGCGCCAGCTTGCATCGATCGGAAAATAATCGATGCCGAGGAAATGCGTGCGCGTCGGCGCCTCGCTGTCCTTCACGCGCAGGCCGTATTTGTCGCCACGCTGGACGAGGTAGAAGCTGACCGTGCCGTAGGCGACCGTGGTCGGCTTGTCGTGACTGTCGTCGAGCAGTTCCGCCGTCGCGGTGGATTTGCCGTCGATGGTCGCAGCGGACTTCGCATCCAGCGCGATCGTGGCCTTGCCGTGGTCCAGCACGATGGTGCCCAGATGCGCGGGCGCCTTCGCCAGTACGATGTCGTTGCCCTTGGCCGAGCCGAGCGTGTTCCTGCCATCCTTGAGCCAGTCCAGGCCCACCAGCGACAGCCAGCCATGCGGCGCGCGCAAGTGTTCGACGCGCTCGTGGCGCCAGTCCTGAATCTGCCTGCTGTACGCCGCATTGCCGCTTGTGGCAACGCCGGCGCCGCTCAAACCCACTCCCGCGGCGACGATGGCCGCGACTGCAAATACCGACTGCAACATGGTCCACTCCAGTATGTGTATGCGATTCAGCGACCGCGCAGAAACATCCTGTCCAGTTCCGCCATCGACAGCTGCACCCAGGTCGGGCGACCGTGGTTGCACTGACCGGAACGCTCGGTTGCCTCCATCTCACGCAAGAGTGCGTTCATTTCCGGCAAAGTCAAGCGCCGATTGGCACGGATCGAACCATGGCAGGCCATCGTGGAAAGGATTTCGTTCTGCGTCTCCTGCAGCCGTCGTGAGTTGCCGTGCGTGGCCAGGTCGCCCAGCACGTCCCGCACCAGGCCGCCCACATCGGCGCCGTCGAGGATTCCCGGATAACGCTTGACGATCACGCTCTGTAGGCCGGTGCGTGCGACCTCGAAACCGAGCGCGGCGAGATTTTCCGCGTGTTCTTCCGCCACCGCCGCCTCGCGTTCGCTGACCGCAAGGCTCAGCGGCACCAGCAACGGCTGCGAGTGGATGCCATCGCAGGCACGCGCGGTCTTGAGCTTTTCG
>JAICYA010000150.1 GCA_025934455.1 Rudaea sp. | reverse complement strand
GCGCTGCTGGCCTATCCGGATTTGCTGTCGCCGTACCGAGGTTGAGGAGCCTCAGCGCGCTTTTGCGCGTTTGTGCGGCCCATGCCTGCGTTTATCGAACCCGCCTTTGTCGAACCCGTCCTTGTCGAAGCTGCCTGGCTTGACCGGTTTCGATATGTGCGCGGTCGGCTTGAACGGCGGCTTGCGTGGCGGTTTGCCGGATGCGGGCGCTGAGTCCGGCGACTCGCCCGCGCGGGCGATGAGCAATCGTTGCCCGGCTACCCGAACCGTCTTGAGCAACTGGAACGTTTCCTCGGGCATGCCGGCGGGAAGATCGAGCAGGGTGTACCTGTCGCGAATATCGATGCGACCGATGTGCTTGCTGTCCAGGCCTGCCTCGTTGGCGATCGCGCCGACGATGTTGCCAGGGCGAACGCCGTGATCGTTACCGACGGCGATGCGATAGGTTTCGAATCCCGCTTCGGCCTTGCGCGGGCGCTCGTCGCGGCGCGCCAGCGAAGGCGTCGACTCATGCGAACGTGCGGGAGCGCGCGTTGGCAGGCGCTCATGCTGCGATGGTTTTTCCGCGCGCGGTTTCTCGAATGGCCGCGATTCGCGCGGCGCCGGTTGCAGCAACAACGGCTGCTTGCCTTGCACCAGACGCGCGAGCGCAGCGGCGATTTCCACGGCCGGCACGTTGCGTTCGCGTTCGTATTGTTCGACCAGTTGTCGGAACGGGGCCAGATCGTCGCCTGCCAGCGCGTCGGCGATACGTTGCTTGAACTTCGTGGTGCGCCGATCGTTCACCGCATCCACGCTGGGCAATTGCATTTCGGTGATCGGCTGCCGCGTGGCGCGCTCGATCGCCTGCAGCAGGCGCTTTTCGCGCGGCGCCACGAACAAAATCGCCTCGCCGCTGCGCCCGGCGCGACCGGTGCGACCGATGCGGTGCACGTAAGCTTCGGTGTCGGTGGGAATATCGTAATTCAGCACATGACTGATGCGCTCGACGTCGAGTCCGCGCGCGGCAACGTCGGTCGCAACGAGAATGTCGATCTGACCATCCTTGAGTTGCGCGATGGTGCGCTCGCGTTGAGCCTGAATGACGTCGCCGTTGATCGCGGCGGCAGAGAATCCGCGCGCTTGCAGCTTTTGCGCGATTTCCTCGGTGGCCTGCTTGGTGCGCATGAATACCAGCATCGCCTCGAACGGTTCGGCTTCGAGAATGCGCGTGAGCGCGTCGAGCTTGTGCATGCCGCTGACATACCAGTAACGTTGCCGGATATTCGCGGCCGTGGTCGTTTTGTTCTTGATCGCGATTTCTATCGGCTCGCGCAGATAGGTTTGCGCAATGCGTTTGATCTGACTCGGCATGGTGGCCGAGAACAAGGCGATTTGCCGCGTCGGCGGGGTTTTCTTCAGCACCGCTTCGACATCGTCGATGAAACCCATGCGCAGCATTTCATCCGCTTCGTCGAGCACCAGGGTGGTCAGTTGCGAAAGATCCAACGAACCGCGTTCAAGATGGTCGATCACGCGTCCCGGCGTACCCACGACCACATGCGTGCCGCGTTTCAAACCGGAAAGCTGCGGGCCATAACTCTGGCCGCCGTAGATCGGCAGCACGTGGAAGCCCGGCATTTTCATGGCGTAGCGCTGGAATGCTTCGGCGACCTGGATGGCCAGTTCGCGCGTCGGCGCCAGCACCAGCGCCTGCGGCCGGGTTTTCGACAAATCCAGCCGCGCCAGAATCGGCAGCGCGAAGGCGGCGGTCTTGCCGGTGCCGGTCTGCGCCTGACCGAGCAGATCGCGGTCGTCGAGCAAGGGCGGAATCGTCGCGGCCTGGATTGGCGAGGGGTTTTCGTACCCGACTTCGGACAATGTCGTCAGCAAGGCATCCGGCAGGCGCAGATCGCGGAAATTGACGGATTGGGGTGCGGCACCGGCGTGGGACATGCTCATGGGCCGCTAGCGGAAAGGATGCGTATTTTAGCGCGCGCCACGCCAACGCGCTGGTCGATTCGTTTTCGCTAGTGGTGCGCCGCGAAAATCGGCCTATACTCGATTCCACTCCGCACCGGCGAAATCGCTGCGGAGCCAATCCACCACGAGGACATCGCCGCTTGGCCACTGCATCCAAAACCGCACGCAAATCCCGCTCGACTTCCAAGGCCGCTCCGGCCAAATCGAATTCGAAAAAATCGGCACCGGCAAAATCAGCTTCGCCGAAGTCGCCGCCGAAGAAATCCCCGAAAGTTTCCGCGAAGTCCCTTACTTCGGCGAAATCCGATCCGGTCGAGATTTTGCGCCGGCAGGTGCTGGCCGCCCTCGACGAACTCAAGGCCAAGGACGTCCACGAAATCGACGTGCGCGGCAAGACTTCCATCGCGGACATTCTTTTCATCGCCAGCGGTACCTCGACGCGACACGTCAAATCGCTGGCCGACGAAGTGGTCAGGTTCGTCAAGAAGGCCGGCATGATGCCGCTCGGCGTGGAAGGTCAGCGCGAGGCCGAATGGGTGCTGGTGGATCTGGGCGACATCATCGTGCATGTGATGCTGCCGCGCATACGCGAGTTCTACGGTCTGGAAAGACTATGGACGGTGGGAGACGACATGCCCGACGCGGCGAACGCGGGTTGAATTCCCGGCGCTGACATGCGCGCCTTCCTGATCGCCGTTGGCGAACGCATGCCGGCGTGGGTGCAAAGTGGTTACGCCGAATACGCCAAACGCCTGTCGCGCGATTTGCCGTTGGAGTTGATCGAGGTTTCGGCGAAGTCGCGCGATCCCGCGCGCGCGATGGCCGAAGAAGGCGCGGCGTTGCTGGCGGCAATTCCGAAAGGCGCGCACGTCGTGGCGCTGGACGGTCGCGGCAAGGCCTGGTCGAGCGAAGATCTGGCGCAGCAACTCGCGCGCTGGCGCATGCTGGGCAAGGACTTGGCGTTCCTCGTCGGTGGCGCGGATGGTTTCGCACCGGCGGTGCAGGATCGCGTCGATCAGAAATGGTCGCTGGGCCCGATGACGCTGCCGCATCCGCTGGTGCGGATTGTCGTCGCCGAACAGCTTTATCGCGCCGCCAGCGTGCTGGCCAATCATCCCTATCACCGTGGCTGACGAGCATGCTCTACCTCGCCTCGAAATCCCCGCGCCGCCGCGAATTGCTCGAACGCATCGGCGTGCGCTTCGGCGTCGTCGATGTGGACGTGCCGGAAGTGCGCGCGCTGCACGAACCGCCGGCCGATTACGTCAGCCGCGTGGCGCGGGAGAAGGCCGGCGCCGGCCTGCTCGAATTATCCGGTGTCGCCGGAGCGGTCGTGCTCGGCGCCGATACCGAGGTCGTACTCGACGGCGAGGTCTTCGGCAAACCGGCGGACGCGGCGCAGGCGGCGGACATGCTGCGGCGCCTGTCGGGGCGGACCCACGAGGTCCTGTCCGCAGTCTGGTGCCTGGACGCCGGGCGCGAAGAGCAGGCGTTCAGCATCACGCAAGTAGAATTCGCCAGGCTCGACGCAGGCCGGATCGATGCCTATGCCGGCAGCGGTGAATGGCAGGGCAAGGCCGGGGCCTATGCGATCCAGGGCCGTGCCGAGGCGTTCGTCGTGCGGCTGTCCGGCAGTTATTCCGGGGTCATGGGGCTGCCGTTGCACGAAACGGCGGCCCTGCTGCGCCGGTTCGGTATTTCTGCCTGACGCAGGCGGCGGATTTTCATCGACAACCCGGTATATCCCGGCTATAAACAATCTTAGAAAACTTCTCCAAGTGGTTGTCGTGTCCGAAGAAATACTCATCAACGTGACCCCGCGCGAAACCCGCGCCGCGGTGGTCGAAAACGGCGTGCTGCAGGAAGTGCAGCTCGAGCGCGCGCTGCGCCGCGGCTATGTCGGCAACATCTACAAGGGCCGCGTCAGCCGGGTCATGCCGGGCATGCAGGCTGCCTTCGTGGAGATAGGACTGGAACGAGCCGCGTTTCTGCATGCCTCGGACATCCTGCGCAGCGTGCCGCCGCTGGCCGGCGACGGCCAGGAAAATGCCGTCGCGCCGCCCGCGCAGCCCATCGCCGAACTGGTTCGCGAGGGTCAGGAAATCGTCGTGCAGGTGATCAAGGACCCGATCGGCAGCAAGGGCGCGCGCCTGACCACGAACCTGTCGGTGCCATCGCGCTACCTGGTGCTGTTGCCGCTGGCCAAGGCCATCGGCGTGTCGGTGCGCATTGAGGACGATACCGAGCGGGCGCGCCTGAAGGAAATCCTGCAGGCGCGTGCGCTGGAGACCGGTCACGGCTACATCGTGCGCACGAACGCGGAAGGCCAGGGCGCCGAAGCCCTGGCCGAAGACGTGGCCTATCTGACCAAGCTGTGGCAGTCGGTGCAGGAAGCCATCGTGGGCGCCCGCGCCGGCGAGCGCGTGTACGAGGATTTGTCGCTGCCGCTGCGCGCCCTGCGCGACCTGATGCGAAAGGACGTCGAGAAAGTGCGCGTGGATTCGCGCGAAACGCTCGAACGCATGCTGCGTTTCGCCGGCCAGTTCATGCCGGAACTCGCCGAGCGCATCGAGCATTACCCCGGCGAGCGGCCCATCTTCGACCTGTACGGTGTCGAGGACGAGATCCAGCGCGCGCTCAAGAAGGAAGTGCCATTGAAGTCGGGCGGCTATCTCGTCGTCGACCAGACCGAGGCCATGTCGACCATCGACGTCAACACCGGCGCGTTTCTCGGCCATCGCAATCTCGAAGAAACCGTTTACCGGACCAATCTCGAAGCGGCGCAGTCGGCGGCGCGCCAACTGCGCCTGCGCAACCTCGGCGGCATCATCATCATCGATTTCATCGACATGGTTGACGAGGAACACAAGCGCCAGGTGCTGCGCACGCTGGAAAAATCCCTGGCCCACGATCACGCCAAGACCACCGTGTACGAGATGACCGACCTCGGTCTCGTGCAGATGACGCGCAAGCGCACGGTGGAAAGCCTGGAACGCCAGTTGTGCGAGCCGTGCCCGGCCTGCGAGGGTCGCGGCAGCATCAAGACCGCCGAAACCGTCACCTACGAAATCTTCCGCGAGATCACCCGTGCGGTGCGCCAGTTCGAAGCGAAAAAATTGCTCGTGCTCGCGGCACCGAAAGTCGTGGCGCGCATCCTCGACGAGGAATCGGCCGCGGTCGCCGAACTCGAGGAATTCATCGGCAAGACGATTCGCTTCCAGCCCGAGGAGCATTACGCGCAGGAGCAGTACGATGTGGTTCTGCTGTAGGTGCGGGTGATGTGGAAGCGATCCATCCGCCGCGCGCGTCTTTGGCTGCAGGCGCTGTTCGCCGCGGTCGTCATCCTGCTCGCGCTCGGTGTCGGCCTGGCG
This sequence comes from Rudaea sp., assembly GCA_025934455.1. The sequence continues at coordinate 315 of JAICYA010000150.1, read as the reverse complement.
CAGATCGCGCTGCCGTGGATCGCGAGCCACCCGCAACGCATCGCGACGTTCCTCAGCGACCGCCTGCAGCGCGCGGTGACGCTCGACGGCGTGACCGGCGTCTGGGAACGCGACGGCCCGTTGCTGGCCCTGCACGGCGTGCATATCGCCGGGGCCGATGCGAAATCGCCCGGCAGCACGATTCCGCAGGCCGAGCTCAAGATCAATTTCTTCTCGGCGCTGCACCGCAATCAGGCCTGGAACGAGTTCCGCCTGGTTGGTCTTAACCTGCATCTGGCCCGCAATGCGCAGGGGCAGTGGCAATTGAGCGGAGTC
>JAICYA010000178.1 GCA_025934455.1 Rudaea sp. | reverse complement strand
GAAGCTGCGCATGGCGCGCGTGGACATGACGTCCAGGCCATTGGTCGGCTCGTCGAGGATGACGTTCTTCGGATCGTGCACCAGTGCGCGCGCGATCGCGGTCTTGACGCGCTGGCCCTGCGAAAAACCTTCGGTGCGGCGGTCGAGGATGTCGCGCATCTCCAATGCGTCGGCGAGCGCCTCACGACGCGCGAGCAGGGTCTGCGTTTCGATGCCGTGCAGGCGCGCGAAATAATCGATGTTCTCGCGCGCGGTCAGGCGCTTGTACAAGCCGCGCGCGTCGGGCAGCACGCCGAGGTGTCTGCGCACGGAAACCGAATCCACGGCCGCATCGATGCCGTCGACCAGCACCTGCCCGGAATCGGGTTGCATCAACGTGTACAGGCAGCGCAACGTGGTGGTCTTGCCGGCGCCGTTCGGGCCGAGCAGGCCGGTGATCTCGCCATCGCGCGCACTGAACGAGACGCCGTCCACTGCGACGACGCGCTTGGCGCCCTTGCCAAAGGCCTTGTGCAGGTTCTTGACTTCTATCATGGTGCCGCTCCATTGAAGTTCACGAACGCCGGCATCGGTCCGAGCCGGTCGACGCATTTCGCATCCAGCGTTTTCGGATCGAGCTTGTCGACGAAATCGCCAACCAGTTTCGGGATGCAGCCGCGCCCGATCACGTTATGGCCCTGGCCCTTGGCGACGATCAGGCGCGCGTTGCTCAAATTCTTCACCACCTGCTCGCCGTAGCGCGGCGGCGTGACCGGATCGAGCGCGCCTTCGAGGATCAGCACCGGCTTGTCGGTTTTCAGCGGCGCGTGGAAATCCGCGGGCCGCGTTTCGTGCGGCCAGACTTCGCAGGCGGCCTTGATGCCATTGACGAGATTGTTGCCAAGCAGTGTGTTTTCGTCCTGCGCCCGTGGCGCGAGCAGATCGCCATCCTCGCTGCAGATCACCGACAACTGCATCGCGTTTTCGGCAAGGTCGGCCATGTCGCCGGTGAGCACCTGGGTCTGGCCGGCGAGCGGTGTGTAATCGCCTTTCAACCCTTCCGCGATCGACAGCGGCAGCAACGCGGCGGTTTCCGGCGAGTACGCAAACATGCGCACAAGGCCCGCCAGCGACGGCCCGTTGAGATGTTTTGTTTGCGTCGCGAACGTGACCGGATCGCGGTAGCTGTAGTCCTGCGGTTTGTCGCGCAACGCATCGCGCAGTTTCAGCAGGCTCGCGTAGGGATCGCCGAACGCGCTCTTGCACGCCGGCGTTTTTTCGCACTGCGCGAATTGCAGCTTGAGCGCGCTGTCGAGGTTCTCGGCGAAGTCCTGTCCCAGCGCGATGTCGTTCGGCGCGACGCTGTCGAGCACGATGCTGCGCACGCCATCCGCATGGCGCATCGCGTATTGCTGGGCCATGCGGGTGCCGTAGGACACGCCGACCAGGTCGAACTGCGGTGCACCCAGCGCCTGGCGCACGGCTTCCAGATCCGCAACTGCGTCGATCGTCGTGTAGAAACGCGGATCGGCGTGTTTGGAAACCTGGTCCAGGCATTCGCGCGTGCGCTGTTTCGTCCTGGCGGCGTCGAAGCCGGTCGCACCGCCGGATTCGCTCTTGTCCGCGTCGTCGCCCTTGCATTCCAGCACATTGGAACCACCGGTGCCGCGCTGGTCGAGCAGCAACACGTGATGATGTTCGAGCAACGGCGCGAACGCCGGCGCGATCTGCGGCCAGGTGTCGATCGCGGCTTGGCCGGGCCCACCGGCGAGGAACACGACGATGTCGCTGTCCGCCGTGACGGCATCGGACTTGATCAGCGCCAGGTGGAGATCGATCTTGCGTCCATTCACCTCGGCCCGATTCTCGGGTACCGAAAACGGCACGCAGAACGCACTTGTCGTCGCGCTGGAATGTTTCTGCGGCAATTCGCAGGCCTTGAACGCCAGCATGCCGAGCGTGAAGGTCTTTGCGCTTGCCGGAATCGGCGCGGCCAGCTTGGACGCATGCTTGGAGCCGTCATGCGTTTTGGTGAATTGCGTGTACGCCAGATAGCCGACCGCCACGATGGCGATGGCGATGCGCAAGACGGTTCGTGTATCCAGTTTCATCTCGTCTCCTCGTCGTATTCGAACAACGCTTCGATGCGCTGCCCGAACAATTTCGCGATCTTGAATGCCAGCGGCAGGCTCGGGTCGTACTTGCCGGTCTCGATTGCGTTCACGGTTTGCCTGGACACCTCGAGGCGCTCGCCCAGCTCGCCCTGCGACCAGGCGTGTTTTTCGCGCAGTTCGCGCACGCGGTTTTTCATTCGTCCGGCCGACGCAGGCGTTGGCGCAGAGCGAAGAACAGCGCTCCACCGAGCATGCCAGCCGCCATGCCGGCAGCGAATCCCGCACTCTCGGCGTCGCCTTTGTGCCAATAAATGTAGGCAGCCGCCACCGTCAACAGCCCGGCCACGTACAGGAAACGCACCGCGGTCGGCATACCTTCGTCGCAGGCGCCGCCGCCGTAGCGGCGCGCGGCATAGGCGCGGGCGCTGGCGTAGACGACGACCAGCAGCGGGAATATCCACACCAGCGCAGCCGCGCTCCAGTCGGCGCCGAAGACGTGCGCGGCCGCCAGGAAACCGCTGACGATGCCGTACACCGAAACAGCCCCTGCGGCGACGCCGAGGCCGATCAGGTGCGTGCGCTGTTCCAGTTCGTCGCCGCCCAGCACGCGCCGCGCCATCAGCCAGATCACGTAGACGACAGGCGGCACAGGGGCCAGCGCATACGTCGACTTGAGCCACAGCGCGTCGGCGGAACGCGCCAGCGGCCAGACCCACAGGAATACGGCCACGTAGATCGCCATCGCGACCATGACGCGGCGCTGGTGTGCTTGCCGACTCAGGCGGACCATCGGATTTCCCGCTCGGTAATGTCAAGTAACCTTGACAGCGCGGACTGTAGCGACGGACGCGAATGCTGTCAAGCGTCCTTTACATGCGCTCAGCGTGAGGAGACGTACTTCTCGCGGCGTATATGCGGCACCGGCAGCCCGGCCTCCTTCAACAACGCGAACGCCTGGTCGACCATGTCCGGATTTCCGCACAGGTAGGCGATGTCGTGGGCGGCGTCGGGCTTCAATTCGTCCAGCGCAACGTGCACGCGGCCATTGCGGTCGTGCGTGCGCGGCTGTGTGCGCGCAGCGCGGCTGAAGCAGGCATAGAAGTGGAAATGTGGATTCTTCTTCGCGAACGCCTCGAATTCCTCGCCGTAAAGCAATTCGGCCTCGTTGCGCGCGCCATAGACGAGTGCGACTTCGGCACCGCGCGCGCCGAGCTTTTCCAGTTGCGGCAGCATCGCGCGATAAGGCGTCACCCCGGTGCCGGTGGCGACCAGCAGGTAACGGCGGTTGGCGTCCTTGTCGTCCAGGCAGAAGCGCCCGTACGGACCGCTCGCGGCTATCGTCTCGCCTTCCTTCAGATTCGCGAGCAGGTCCGTCGCGGCGCCGCCCTCGACGTAGGAGACCGCGATCTCGAGGCGCCGCACGGCACCGCCATCACCGATCGTCGCCACCGAGTAGCTGCGCTTGGTCGGCTTGCCGTCCGCATAATTGAAGTGGATCTGCACGAACTGGCCGGGCACGAACGCGAACGGCGCGCCGTCGGCGCGCTCGAACGCCATGTGCCGCACCGCGGGTGCAAGCATGCGGCTTTCGGCGAGTCGAAGCTGGAAATGGTCGGCCACGGCAGAAATCGGCGAATCGAAAGGGCCGCTATACTACCTGTCCCCCACCGATTATGCAGCCCATGAGCGCCATTCCCGCGCTGGAAATCCAGGACCTGAAGAAAACCTACGCGAACGGCGTCGAAGCGCTCAAGGGCGTTTCACTCAGCGTACAGCCCGGCGACTTCTACGCCCTGCTCGGCCCGAACGGTGCCGGCAAGTCGACCCTGATCGGCATCGTCTCATCCCTGGTCAACGCCACGGCCGGCGATGCGCGCGTGTTCGGCGTGTCGATCCGCGAGCGGCGCAGCGAGGCCATGCAGATGCTCGGCCTGGTGCCGCAGGAAATCAATTTCAACATGTTCGAGCAGCCGTTCCAGATCTGCCTGAACCAGGCGGGTTTCTACGGCGTGCCGCGTGCGGAGGCAAAGGTCCGCGCGGAAAAATACCTCAAGCAACTCGCGCTCTGGGACAAGGCGTTCGAGGTCTCGCGCACGCTGTCCGGCGGCATGAAGCGGCGCCTGCTGATCGCACGGGCGATGATGAACGAACCGAAGCTGCTGATCCTGGACGAACCGACCGCGGGCGTCGACATCGAAATCCGCCGCTCGATGTGGAAATTCATCCAGGCCATCAATGCCGCCGGCACCACGGTGATATTGACGACGCATTACCTCGAGGAAGCCGAGTCTCTGTGCCGCAACATCGCCATCATCGACCATGGCCGCATCATCGAAAACACGGCGATGAAGACGCTGCTCGCCAAGCTCGACGTGGAAGCGTTCCTGCTCGACCTGGCCAAGCCCTGCGCCGAGCTTCCGGTCGTGGACGGCGTGAAGCTCACGCGCGTCGATGCGCAAACGCTGGAGGCGGAAATGTCGCGCTCGCACGATCTCAATTCCCTGTTCGCGGCGCTCACCGCGCGCGGTCTGACCGTGACCTCGATGCGCAACAAGGCGAACCGGCTGGAGGAATTGTTCGTGCGCCTGATCGACGCAAACGACAAGGAGGCGGCATGAACGCCGAACTGACGCTGATCGCGCTCGGCACCATCGTGCGCCGCGAGGTGATGCGCATCCTGCGCATCTGGACGCAGACCCTGCTGCCGCCGGCGATCACGGTGACGTTGTACTTCATCATCTTCGGCGCGCTGATCGGTAGCCGCATCGGCGTGATGGCGCGCACGGATACCGGTGCGCCGATTTCCTACATCGAATACATCGCGCCCGGGCTGATCATGATGAGCGTGATCCAGAACGCCTACGGCAACATCACGAGCTCGTTCTTCGGCGCGAAGTTTCAGCGCTTCGTCGAGGAAATGCTGGTGTCGCCGATGCCGAGCTGGGCCATATTGGTGGGCTATATCAGTGGAGCGG
>JAICYA010000218.1 GCA_025934455.1 Rudaea sp. | reverse complement strand
GGCTCGACGTTCGATTACATACTCAATGCGCATGCGCTTCCGGCCGGCAGCCAGTGGACACTGACCTACCAACCGGAGCCCCTGCCTTCGAGCGGCGCGCTGTGCCTGGGCGAAGCAACCGTCAACGGCGGTGGTCAATTGCACCTGACGAATTCGATTGAGCTGAACTCGAACCTGCCGCCGGCGCTGGACCCAACGGCCGATCCTTCCACGCAACCGCCCGATGCGCTGCTGGCGCTCGTGCCATCGGCCGATGTTGACTGCACCGGCGGCACGATGACGAATTTCGAGCCAGCCGTTTATCTGTGGTCGAATCCGCGCGTGCGTTACGTCGATACGGATTTGTTGCCAGCCGTGCAATAACGTAGGCGCGGCCGCCGCGTAGCAGCCCGGCGGCCGCGCCAGATTCATCGGCATCCCCACGCCACGCCCACGTCGCGGCAGCCGGTTCCGCCATGGTTTGAACGCTCGCAGGATTAGCACGGCAGGTCTTGCGTTCAATTAATGTACTTGTTAGTATTGCGATAGTTGAAACCTGAACTATCGCCGTGACTGCCTTTCCCGCCTGCCCCAGTTTCGCCGTGATCGAATCCAGTATCGGCCGCGTCGCCGAGCGCCTGCGCGGCGCACCGGTACGCGACATCGTGCTGCTGCGCCTGATCAAGCACCTGTCGGCGCAATTCGGCGTGCATCTCAATCGCATGGTGCGCCCGACCGGCCTCAACGAGGTCGGCTTCCGCACGCTGATGATGCTGTACGCGAACACGGCGGCCGGGGTGTTCGCCTCTCAGCTCAGCGAAGCCGCCGGCGAAACCCGCGCCAACATGACGCGCATCTGCGACGAACTCGCGCGCAAGGGCCTGCTGCGGCGCCGCGCCGGCACCGCGGATCGCCGTCGCGTCGCGCTGGAAATCACGCGCAAGGGCGAGTCCCTGATCGAGCGCCTGCTGCCGAAGATGTGGTCGGAACTGGACCTGGGCATGCGTGCGCTGAGTGCCAGGGAAAAGCTCGACCTGGAACGCCTGCTGAAAAAACTCGCTGCCGCGCTCGATGCCAAGGGACAACCCGCATGATTCGTCTTTCCGTTTGGCCACTGACCGCGGCGGCGGTGTTGCTTGCCGGCTGCGCGGTCCCGCCACGCCCGTCGCACCCTGACCTATCCGCTGCTGCACCGCTGGCCGGAGTACCGATCAACACGAACGCAGCCTGGCCGGAATCGTCGTGGTGGCATCGCTACGGCGACGAACAACTGGACGACCTGGAAGCGCGCGCGCTGAGCGGCTCGCCCACGCTGGCCGTCGCGCGCGCCCGCTTCAACCAGGCTACGTCCGGCGTCGATGTCGCCAGGGCCAACGGCGGCGCCAGCGTCAACGGCAGCGCGCAGATGCAACGTGAACGCCTGAGCGAACATGGACTCATTCCCAGCCAGTTCCTCGGCTTCAACTGGTACGGCCAGGGCGACCTCGGCGTTTCCTTCAACTACGATTTCGATTTCTGGGGCAGCCACGGCGCCGACATCGCCGCTGCCGTCGACCGCGCGCGCGCCGCCGCGGCCGAACGCGATGCGGCGGCATCGATGCTCGCCGCTGCCGTCGCCGATACCTATTTCGCCTGGCAGGCCGACCAGGCGCGCTTGACGCTGGCGCAACAGATCGTCGACGGATACGAACGCGGTCGCGCCATTGTCGCCGCGCGCGCGCGCCAGGGCCTGGACTCCGACGATACCGTGCACAAGGCCGACGCGGAACTCGCCGCCGCGCGCGAGGAAATCGCCAAACTCGAAGGCGATGCGCGCATCCAGCATGCCGCGCTGGCTGCCCTGCTCGGCGTCGCGCCGAAGGATCTGGGCGAATTGAAGCCGGTGCCGCTGCCAAAAGCCGTGGCCGGATTGCCCGATAACGCCGGATTCGATCTCGTCGCGCGCCGCGCCGACGTGGCCGCCAGCCGCTGGCGCGTGGAGGCGGCGTTGAAGGATGTCGATGTCGCACGTGCCGCGTTCTATCCGGACTTGAGCATTTCCGCGATGGCCGGCCTGTCGTCGATCGACCTGGGCAAGCTGCTCGTGCCCGGAAGCGCCGTGTTCGCCGCCGGCCCCGCGCTGCATCTGCCGATCTTCGAGGGCGGACGCCTGCGCGCACGCTTCGGCGTATCGCAGGCCGCGCTCGCCGCGGCCGTCGCCGACTACCGCCAGGCCGTGACCGACGCCGCGCACGATGTGGCCACGCAGGCGCTGACGCTGCAACTGATCCAGGAACGCCAGCGCCAGAACGCGGCACAAGTCGCAGCCAAGACCCAACTCCTCGCCAGCGCGCGTGCGCGTATGCAGCGCGGCCTGAGCGATGCCATCCCGGTGCTCGATGCCGGTGAAATGCTGGATCGCCAACGCGACGCCAGCGTGCAACTCGACGCGGCGGCACTCGCGGCCGAAATCACCCTGACCCACGCGCTGGGCGGCGGGTTCGGTGCGAATCCTCCACCCACCTCTTCTTCCGGAGCCCGATCGCCATGAGCGACTCCCCGACCGCAAGCAATGGCAGTGCCAATCAAAATGGCAACGGCAAGCGCCGCCGCCTGCTGCTCATCATCGCCGCTGTGTTCGTCGTCGCCGGCCTCGCCTGGCTGGCGCTGTGGTGGTTCGTATTCTCGTTACGCGAAGTGACCGACGATGCCTACGTCAACGGCAACCAGGTCATCGTGTCATCGCAGGTGCCAGGCACCGTGAACGAAATCCTCGCCGACGACACCCAGCGCGTGGATGCGGGCCAGGTGCTGGTCAAGCTCGATCCCACCGATTCCGACCTCGCCCTGGCCAAGGCGCAAAGCGCGCTGGCGCAGGCCGTGCGCCAGGTGCGCCAGCAGACGCAGATGGCCGGCCAGTACGACGCCGCCATCGCCGCACAGCGCGAGAACGTCTCGCGCGCGCAAGCCGACCTCAAGCGCCGCGAGCCGCTGCTCGCCGAGCATGCGGTCGCGCCGGAAGAAGTCGCGCACGCACGCCAGGCCGTGGTCGACGCACAGGCCGCGCTCGATGCCGCGACGCGCCAGTCCGCCGCCGCGCACGCGCTCGTCGACGGCACCACGATCGCCGAGAATCCGCTCGTGCAGCAGGCACGCGCCGCGTATCGCGAGGCGTGGGTGAACGATCATCGCAACGCAATCCTTGCTCCGATCTCCGGTTACGTCGCGCAGCGCAGCGTGCAGGTCGGCAGCCGCGTGCAGCCAGGCGCGCCGCTGCTCACCATCGTGCCGCTGCACGACCTGTGGGTGGACGCGAACTTCAAGGAAAGCCAGCTCACCCACATCCGCATCGGCCAGGTCGCACACGTGCATGCCGATGTTTACGGTGGCGACGTGACCTACGACGGCCACGTGGAAGGACTCGCAGCCGGCACCGGCGGTGCGTTCGCCCTGCTGCCCGCGCAGAACGCCTCCGGCAACTGGATCAAGGTGGTGCAGCGCGTACCCGTGCGCATCGTGCTCAATCCGAAGCAATTGGAAAAACATCCACTGCGCGTGGGCCTTTCCACCGAAGTGACGGTCGACACGCACGAGCGCGGCGGTGCCGTGCTGGCGCAGCAACCGGCGTCGAAGGCCATCGCGCAGACATCGGTCTACAGCGCCAATTTCGCTGCGGCAGACAAGGCCGCCGACGCCATCGTCAAGGCCAATCTCGCGCACTGACATGAGCGCTCAAATGCAAAGCGAACGCGCCCCGCCGCTGCACGGCGCGCCGCTGGCCCTGCTCACGGTGGCGGTGGCGATCAGCACGTTCATGGAGGTGCTGGACCTCACCATCGTCAACGTCTCGGTGCCGCACATCGCGGGCAGCCTGGGCGTGAGCGCGCAGGAAGGCACCTGGGCGATCAGTTCGTATTCGCTGGCGAGCGCCGTGATGCAGCCACTGACCGGCTGGATCGCGCGCCAGTTCGGCGAAGCGCGCACGTTCTGCGTTTCGGTCTTGTTGTTCGTCGCCATGTCGATGCTGTGCGGCCTCGCCACCAGCATGCCGATGCTTGTCGTCGCGCGCCTGCTGCAAGGCGCGGGCTCCGGCCCGATGGTGGCGTTGTCGATGGCGCTGCTGCTGAACAACTATCCGGACGCAAAAAAGGGAATCGCGTTGGCGATCTGGGCGATGACCGTGGTCGTGGCGCCGATCTTCGGGCCCATCCTCGGCGGCTGGTTGACCGATAATTATTCCTGGCCGTGGATCTTCTACATCAACGTGCCGGTCGGCGTGATCGCCGCTATCGTCACGTTCAACCTGCTGC
>JAICYA010000102.1 GCA_025934455.1 Rudaea sp. | reverse complement strand
GATCGAGGCACGCCTGATCGAACGGCTGGAATATTTTTCCGGCAAGGCGACGCGCGTGCTCGATGTCGGCTGCGGCCCCGGTCACGGCAGCACGCTGCTGCGCAAGCGCTTCCGTTCGGCGCAAGTGATCGCACTCGACCTCGCCCTGCCGATGCTGCGCCAGGTGCGCCCGGGCTGGCGGCGTCCGCTCGGGCGCGTGTGCGCGGACGCACGCGCGCTGCCGCTGCGGGATGCAAGCGTGGACGTGCTGTTCTCGAACCTGTGCATCCAGTGGATAGACGATCTGCCTGCACTGTTCGCCGAATTCCGGCGCGTGCTCAAGCCCGGCGGCTACCTTGCGTTTTCCACATTCGGGCCTGACACCTTGCACGAACTGCGCGCATCGTGGGCCGCCGCCGACGCCACGCCGCACGTCAGCGCGTTCGCGCATATCGCCCAGATCGGCGACGCGCTGATCGCCGCGGGTTTTCGCGATCCCGTGCTCGACACCGAGCATTTCACGCTGCACTACATCGTCGCTGCCGACCTGATGCGTGAATTGAAGGCCATCGGCGCGACCAACGCGCATGCGCAGCGCGCACGCGGCCTCACCGGCAAGGCGCATTTCCGTCGTGCGCTCGACGCCTACGAAGGCTACCGCCACGACGGCTCATTGCCGGCAACCTACGAGGTGATCTGCGCGCACGCCTTCGGTCCCGATGCTGGCCAGCCGCGCCGCGAGGCGGGTGCCGAGATCGCGACCTTTTCGGTGGATGCACTGCGCGGGTCACGACGCTAGCGAGTCACACCTGCCCATGCCGAAAACACCCTGCGAGATGGTCGTTCACCATCCCGGTTGCCTGCATGTGCGCGTAGATGATGGTCGAGCCGACGAAGTTGAAGCCGCGCTTTTGCAGGTCGCGGCTGAGTGTGTCGGATAGCTCGGTGCGTGCGGGCACGTCACCACGATCCCGCCACTTGTTGCGGATCGGCTTGCCCTCGACGAACGACCAGAAATAGGCATCGAGGCTGCCGAATTCGTCGATCACCTTCAGCGCCGCGCGCGCGTTGTTGCGTGCCGAATATACTTTCAGGCGATTGCGGATGATCGCGGGATTTTGCAGCAATTTTTCCAGCGCTGTGTCGCGCAGGCGCGCCACGCGCGCGATGTCGAAACCGTGGAAGACGCGACGATAGGCTTCGCGCTTGTTCAGCACCGTGCTCCAGCTCAGTCCGGCCTGCGCGCCTTCGAGCACGAGGAACTCGAACAGGCGCGTGTCGTCGTGCAGTGGCACGCCCCATTCGCCGTCGTGGTAGGCGCGCATCGCGGCATCGTCGCCGCTGGCCCAATGACAGCGCACGCATTGTTTCGGCATCTCGTCCGTCCTCGTCGTGCAAGCGTGCGTATCATACGCAACCCGCCGCATCCGGAATTTCATGAGCACCGACACCGCCCGCCGCAGCGCCCTGATCGCGCTGGGCATCCTGAGCCTGGTCTGGGGCTTCAACTGGATCGTGATGAAGGCGGTGCTCGCCTTCGTCGGCCCGCTCACGTTCTCGGCGATGCGCTACGTGTTCGGCACCGCGGTGCTGTTCGTGGTGCTCGCTCTGCGCGGCGAGAATCTTGCGCCGACGCCGTGGCGCGACACGCTGCTGATCGGCCTCGCGCAGACGACCGGATTCCAGGTGCTGGTGCAATTCGCCCTGATCACGGGCGGCGCCGGCAAGACCGCCTTGCTCGCCTACACCATGCCGTTCTGGGTGATTCCGCTGGCCTGGGTATTGCTCGGCGACCGCCCGGGCGCGCGGCAGTGGGCCTACATCGCGGTCGCGGCGGCGGGACTCGTGCTGGTGCTCGAACCGTGGAGCACGCATGTCGGCCTCGGCAGCGCCGCGCTCGCACTCGCCGGCGGCGCATGCTGGGCGATCGGCACGGTGCTGGCCAAGCGCTTGTTCCTCGCCGTACCGGTGTCGCCCTTGCGCCTGACTGCGTGGCAGATGCTCTACGGCACCGCGCTCCTGGTTGCCATCGCGCTGAGCGTGCACGAACGCGACATCGTCTGGGCGCCGCAACTCGTCGGTGCACTGCTCTACAACGGCTTGCTTTCCTCGGGCATCGCCTGGGCGATGTGGCTGTTCATCGTGCAACGCCTGCCGACGAATGTGGCCGGCCTGGCCAGCCTGATCACGCCACTGGTCGGCATTGGCCTGGCCTGGGTGTTGCTTGGCGAGCGTCCGGACGCAAGTGAAGCCATCGGCATCGTCGTGATCGGTGCGGCGCTGTTCGGAGTGTTGCGGCCGCCCGCCAGCGTTACCAGGGAAGCTGATCCAGATCCACGTTCCCACCGCTGAAAATCGCGCCGACGCGCAAGTTCGCAAAGCGCTCGCGATGACGCAGGATCGCGGCCAGCACCACGGCCGATGAAGGTTCGATCACGATTTTCATGCGCTCGAACACGAGGCGCATCGCGGCAATGGTTTGCGCATCGCTCACCGGCAGCACTTCGGCACCGTACTCGCGCAGCAAAGCGAAATTGATCTCGCCGAAGGTGGCGCGCAGGCCGTCGCAGATCGTGTCCGGTTCGATATCGGTTACGCGCACGCCGCGGCGCAGCGACTCGAACGCTTCGGCGGCGCCTTCGGGTTCGGCGGCAAAGATGTGGATTTGTGGATAAATTCTTTTCGCCGCGATCGCGCTGCCGCCGATCAGACCGCCGCCGCCGATCGGTGCGATCAACGCATCCAGCTCGCCGGTTTCGCGCAGCAGTTCCAGCGTCGCCGTGCCTTGTCCGGCGATGACGTTCGGGTTGGTAAACGGATGCACCAGCGCCGCGCCGGTTTCGCGCGCGATACGCGCGGCGGCCTCGTCGCGAGCATCGAGCGTCGGCGCGCAGACGTGCACCGTGGCGCCATAGGCACGGATCGCGGCGACCTTGGCTGCGACCGCGCCTTCCGGCACCACGACATGTGCCGCGATACCGCGTGTTTTTGCCGCGAGCGCCAGCGCCGCGCCATGGTTGCCCGAGGAATGCGTGACCACGCCGCGCGCGGCCTCCGCGTCGGTCAAGGCCCACACCGCATTGCAGGCGCCGCGGAACTTGAACGCGCCGACGCGCTGGAAGTTTTCACACTTGAACGCGATCGTGCAGCCGGCGAGTTCGTCCAGCGAGCGTGAGCGCAATACCGGCGTGACGTGCGCGTGCGGCGCAATCCGCCGTGCCGCGGTCTCGATATTGGAAAACACGAGACTCACATTTCGCCGGCCGCCTGCGGCACGTATCCACGCAAATGTCGCGTCGCGTACGCGGTCACCCACAGCGCGGCGAACACGAGTGCGGCAGCGAGCACGAAGGCCACGCCCGGCAGATGCTTGACCGGCGCATGATCGCTGATGAACAGCGCGAACAAGTTCGCGAACAGCGCCGGGCCGAAGATGCCGGCCAGGCTCTGCAAACTCGTGAGCGCACCTTGCAGGCGGCCTTGCTCGTGCGGGTCGACCAGGTGCGTGACCATCGATTGCGCGGCGGGCCCGGCAAGGCCGGCCAGACAGAAAACCGGAATGGCGGCGACGAATATCCATGCCGAAGGTGCCAGCCCGAACAGCAGATATCCGGCGACCGAGAAGCACAGCCCGGCGAGAATCATGCGGCGCTCGCCGAGTTTCGGCATGAGCTTGCGCACCAGGCCGGCCTGCACGATCGCCGTGCACAGTCCCACCAGCGCGAGCGTGTAGCCGACCGCCTGCGGGCCCCAGCCGTAGCGGAAATCGGTATACAGCACATACGTCGAATTGATCGAGAACTGGGCCAGCGCGAGCAGGAAGAACACCGTCGCCAGTGCGAACACCTGCGGGTAGCGGCGCAGCAGCAGCAACGATCCCAGCGGATTGGCATGGCCCCAGTCGATGCGCGCGCTGCGCCGTTCCGGCGGCAGCGACTCGGGCAACACGAACCAGCCGTAACAGAAATTGACCAACGCCAGAAACGCCGCGGCCCAGAACGGCAGGCGGATGGAAATGTGTCCGAGCAGGCCGCCAAGCGCCGGGCCGATGATAAAGCCGATGCCGAACGCTGCGCCGAGCAGGCCGAAACTGGCCGCGCGCTTTTCGCGCGGCGTGATGTCGGCGATGTAGGCGTTCGCCGTGGAGAAGCTCGCCGCGCACACGCCGGACACCGCGCGACCGAGAAACAGCAGCCACAGTACCGGCGCCAGCGCCATGACGATGAAATCGATGCCGAGGCCAAAGCTCGAGATCAAGATCACCGTGCGCCGGCCGAAGCGGTCCGACAGTGCGCCCTGGATCGGCGAGAACACGAACTGCATCAGCATGAACAAGGTGCCGAAGCCGCTCGACCACACTGCCGCCTTGGCGATGCTGCCGCCGACCAGTTCGATGATGAGGTGCGGCAGCACCGGGATGATGATGCCGAAGCTGAGGATATCGATCAGGACGGTGACGAAGATGAACGCCAGCGCGGCGTGCCTTGCCGGAACTGGAGTATGGGCTTCACTTTCCACAATTCGTCCTTCCGAAACAGTGAAAAACCGTAGCGAGCGATGACAGGTCACGCGCCGCCAGCGCGCAGAAACCGGAGCATACTTTGTCGTATGTGAGGATTTCGAGCACTGCCGGCGCGTGAGATGTCGAGCGCAGCAGGTTTTTAACGGTTCGCGTCGATGTCGATAAACCGCAGAAACTCCGCACGCGTACGCGCATCCTCGCGGAAACTGCCGAGCATCTGGCTGGTGACCAGCGACACGCCGCGCTTGTGTACGCCGCGCGTGGTCATGCACTGGTGCACGGCATCGACGACGACGCCAACGCCGCGCGGATGCAGCACCTCGCTGATGCAGGTGGCGATCTGCGCGGTCATCTTCTCCTGCACCTGGAAGCGACGCGCGAACGCGTCGACCACTCGGGCGAGTTTGCTGATGCCCACAACCTTGCCGTCCGGCACGTAGCCGACGTGCGCACGGCCGATGATCGGCGCCATGTGATGCTCGCAGAACGATTCGAACTGGATGTCGCGCAGCACGATCATCTCATCGTAGCCGGCGACTTCCTCGAACGTACGGCGCATGTACTCCTGCGGATCTTCCTTGTAGCCGGAGAACCATTCGCCATAGGCGTCGACGACGCGCTTGGGCGTGTCGAGCAGGCCCTCGCGCGTCGGCTCGTCGCCGGCCCAGCGCAGCAACGTGCGCACCGCGTCCAGCGCCTGCTCGCGCGTAACCGCGGGCGAGGTCGGCGCGGCGGCGGCGCAAAGGGAAGGCTTGCCGGATAAGGTCATGACGACACTCGCGCGGAAAAGGCGCGACAGTGTAGCGCGTCGACCGGACCGGCGCGCGTGACTATTGGAAGCCGTCGCTGAAGATCGGGTCCGTCACCACCGCCTGCACGTTCGCCCAGAGCGCGCGCAAGTCGTTGGCGAGCAGGCTGTAACTGCTGTTGACCAGAAATACTGCCGCCACTCCGGTCGAGTTGTCGACCCACGGCGAGGTGGCGAACTTGCCGGTGCTCGACACCTGCACGGCGGCGCCCTGCGCATCGATGGAATTGCGCCATTCGCCATAACCATAACCGTAAGCCAACGGATCGGGCGTGAAGATGACCGGTGCGCTGTGCGTCTGGTCCTTCTGCATGTCGGCGATGTCGTTCGCGGAAAGATACGCCGCGCCGTTCCACTGGCCGTGCTGCGCCACCATCTGTACCGCGTTCGCATAGTCGAGCAGGGTCGAACGCAAGCCGCCGGCGATCTGCGGATTCGGCACGGTGACATAGGGCGGCTTGAGCGAGACCGTCGCGAAGTCGGTTTCGGTCATGCCCAATGGTGTGATCACCTCATCCTGGAAGATCTGGTCCCAGGTCTTGCCGGTCGCGAGCGTTGCCATGTAGCCGCCGACCTGCATGCCGTTGCCGGTGTAGGCGAACGCGGTCCCCGGCGGATATTGCAACGCGGTGTTCAGGATTTCCTGCGCACAGGTCGCCAGCGTGTAACTCGTCTCGTTGCCGAGGCAGGCGTCGTCGTTCTGCGACAACCCCGAGGTGTGACTGAACAACTGACCCAGAGTGATGTTGAGCTTGTCCGGCGGCGCGGTCGGGATGTACTTGCCGATCGTGTCGCCCCAGCTCATCTGGTTTTTCTCCACCAGCCGCTCGATCGCCAGGGCCGACAGCCATTTGCTTGCCGAAGCAATGGGGATGCGCGTCGTGGACGTGTAGTTGCCGACATACTGTTCGTAGATGACCGCGCCATTGCGGATGACGACGAGCGAGGCGCCGTTGAGCGAATAAGTCTGCAGCATCGCGTCGATCTGCTGCGTCACCGGCGTGAAATCGTAGACGACCGCCGCGCGCGACGATGCCGCGGCGAACAATCCAAAAAGCAGGGCTGGCAGGCGCACGCACGAATCCTTTTCGCGGATGGAGCCATCCACAACGCAGCGCGCGGTTAGCGGTTGACGCGGCTACTCCACGCGGCAGAACGCCGCTTTCAGGTAACGCGACTCGGGCACGTGCGCCTGCCAGGGGTGATCGGGGCCCGCGCCGGTCACCTTTAGCACCTGCACGGTGCGATTCGCGTAGAACGCCGCACGCCGCAGCATGTCGAGGAATTGTTCTTCGCTGACCAGGCCCGTGCACGAACAGGTCAGGAACATGCCGCCGGGCTTGACCGCGCCGAGCGCAAGCTTGTTCATGTCCAGGTATTTCTTCAGCGCCGGAATCACCTGTTCGCGATCGCGCGTCATCTTGGCCGGGTCGAGGATCACGATATCGAATTTCTTCGCTGGATTGCTCGCCGTGTCGCGCAGCCAGGCGAAGATGTCGGCCTGGATGAATTTCACTTTCGCCTTGTTCAGGCGCGCATTGTGTTCCGCAATACCGAGGATTTCCTCGTCCAGATCGATGCCGACGACTTCTTCCGCGCCGCCGCGTGCCTTGGCGTAGATGCCGAAGCCGCCGGAGTTGCAGCACAGGTCGAGCACGCGCGTGCCGGCGCAAAACTCCGACAGCAACAGGCGGTTGTCGCGCTGGTCGGCGAAGAATCCGGTCTT
>JAICYA010000313.1 GCA_025934455.1 Rudaea sp. | reverse complement strand
TCGTCGCCGATGCCACGGGTGCGGTGCTGATCGGCGGCATCATGGAGCACATCGAGGAAGCCGGAGTGCACTCGGGCGATTCCTCGTGTTCGTTGCCGCCGTATTCGTTGTCCGCAAAAGTGCAGGACGCGCTGCGCGAGCAGGTCACGCGCATGGCGCGCGAGTTGAAAGTCATCGGCCTGATGAACACGCAATTCGCGATTCAGGGCGAGGCCGGCAACGAGACGATCTTCATCCTCGAAGTCAATCCGCGTGCCTCTCGCACGGTGCCGTTCGTGTCCAAGGCGACCGGTGTAGCGTTGGCCAAGATCGCCGCGCGTTGCATGGCCGGCAAGACGCTGGCCGAGCAGGGGGCGACGCGCGAGATCGTGCCGAAATACTATTCGGTCAAGGAAGCGATCTTCCCGTTCCTCAAATTCCAGAACGTCGATCCGATTCTGGGACCGGAGATGCGTTCGACCGGCGAAGTGATGGGCGTGGGCCGCAGCTTCGGTGCCGCCTTCGCGCGCGCGCACGAGGGCGCTAACATCCAGGCGCCGAAACTCGGCAAGGTTTTTGTTTCCGTGCGCGACCCGGACAAGACGCGCCTGCTGCCCGTCGCGCGCGACCTGATCAAGCGCGGGTTCTCCCTCGTCGCCACTTCCGGTACCTGTGCGTATCTCGTCGACAAAGGGGTCGACTGCGAGCGCATCAACAAGGTGCTGGAAGGCCGCCCACATATCGTCGACATGATCAAGAACGGCGAGATCGTATTCATCGTGAACACGACGGAAGGGCGCCAGGCGATCACCGATTCGTTCTCGATCCGCCGCGAGGCATTGCAGCAGCGCATCACGTATTCGACGACGATTGCCGGAGCGCGCGCCTTGCTGCATTCGCTGGATTTTCGCGGCAGCGGCGATGTTCATAGCCTCCAAGAACTGCACAAGGAACTGGTATGAAACGCACACCCATGACCGCGAAGGGCGCCGAGCGCCTGCGCGCCGAAGTCGAACGGCTCAAATCCGTGGAGCGCCCGCGCATCATCGCGGCCATTGCCGAAGCGCGTGCGCACGGCGACCTGAAGGAAAACGCCGAGTATCACGCCGCGCGCGAGCAGCAGGGTTTCGCCGAAGGGCGCATCAAGGAACTCGAAGCAGCGCTGAGCTATGCCGAAGTGATCGACGTCGCGCGCTTGCAGCCGAACGGCAAGATCGTGTTCGGCGCGACCGTGCAACTCGCCGACGAGGATTCCGGCGAGGAAGTCACGTACCAGATCGTCGGCGACCTCGAGGCCGACATCAAGCAGCGTCTGATTTCGGTGTCCTCGCCGATCGCGCGCGCCATGATCGGCAAGAGCGAAGGCGACAGCATCGAATTCCAGGCGCCGAACGGCATCAAGAATTACGAGATCGTCTCGGTTCGCTACAAGGTCTGATCCGCTCGGCCATGCCCACGCTGACGCTGTTGCTGCCGGAATTGGCGCGTGTCGAATGTACGCGGCAACTGGCGCAATGGCTGGCGCGCGGCGATCGGTTGTCGAATGCGAAACCGGGGCGCGAAACCGCCCTTCGCGAATGTTTCGAATTCATCGGCACCGCGTTGCCCGTGGCCGCGTTGACGCGCAGCCTCGATGCCGGCGATGCATCCGGCGCACAATGGCTGCGAGCCGATCCGGCGTATGCGATGGCGGACACCGTCACCGCGCGCCTGATGGCCTGTGGCGAGCTTGGCTTGTCGCAAGAGGAGAGCGATGAACTGGCGCGCGCATTGCGGCCACTGTTTGGCGATGCGGGCTATCCGCTGGAAGCGCTGCGGCCGGATCGTTGGTACCTGCGCTGCCCCCTGGACGCGCGTCTGCCAGCATTTGCCGACCCGCGCGACGTGCTCGGCGACGATCTCATGCGCCATCTGCCGCGCGGCGACAACGAGCGCCAGTGGCGGAGCTTGTTCAACGAGGCGCAGGTGATCCTGCACAATCATCCGGTCAATATGCATCGCGCGCAACGCGGCCAGGTGCCCGCGAATTCGCTCTGGTTCTGGGGTGCCGGAAAATTGCCGGAGTGGGTGCGGACGCGATTTGCGCAAGTGGTGAGCACGGATTCCGGCGTGGCCGCGCTGGCGAAGCTGGCGAAGATTCCCGTCGTCGATATGCAAGCTGCGTTGGCGAAGCCCGACGCAGACATCCTGCTCGACACGGCCGAAGTCCCGGAGATCGACGCGTGCCGGTTCTCCACCGTTGATCTGTTGTTTGCCAGTGGTGAACGCCTGCGCTATAAACACGCACATCGCTGGCGTTTCTGGCGGCGCGTTCGGTGAACCCGCCGCGCATCGTACGCCGCACGGTACCCGCGACGGCTGTCGATTGGCCCGCGGAAATCCATCCGGTCCTGAGACGTGTTTATGCCGCGCGTGGGGTGGCGTCGCCGGCGGACATCGAGCACAAGCTCACGGGTTTACTTTCTCCGCTGGCGCTTGGCGGGATCGATCGCGCCTGCGAACTGCTGGAAGCCGCGATCCGCGAGGACGCGCGCATTGTCGTGGTCGGCGATTTCGACTGCGATGGCGCGACCGGCACGGCCGTTGCGGTGCGCGGATTGCGCTTGCTTGGCGCGCACGATGTCGGCTATGCGGTGCCAAACCGCATGCGGCATGGATACGGTTTGAGTCCGGCCATTGTCGATGAGCTGTTGCCGAGCAAGCCTGCCGTATTGATCACGGTCGACAACGGCGTCGCCGCGCACGCCGGCGTCGCTGCCGCCAAGGCGCATGGCATGCGCGTGATCGTCACCGATCACCACTTGCCCGGCGCAACGCTGCCGGATGCGGACGCGGTTGTTAATCCGAATCTCGATGGCGATCCGTTCCCGAGCAAGGCGCTTGCCGGCGTCGGCGTGATGTTTTACCTGCTGCTGGCATTGCGCGCCCGATTGCGTGAACGCAACTGGTTCGCGGAACGCGGTATTGCGGAGCCGGATCTATCCGAATTGCTCGACCGGGTCGCACTCGGCACGGTCGCCGATCTGGTCCCGCTGGATCGCAACAACCGCATCCTCGTCGAGGCGGGACTGCGGCGCATTCG
>JAICYA010000363.1 GCA_025934455.1 Rudaea sp. | reverse complement strand
TGGCGACGTCGGTGGAGTAGAGCGTCGAGCGGGCGTCCTGCGGGTCCGACGTGGTGAAGCCGATCTGGTTATTGACCACGATGTGGATCGAGCCGCCGACGCCAAAACCGCGCGCCTGCGACATGTTGAACAGTTCCATGTTGACGCCTTGTCCCGCAAGCGCGGCGTCGCCGTGGATCAGCACCGGCAGCACCTGCTCGCGGTTCGTGTCCTTGCGCCGGGTCTGGCGCGCGCGCACCGAACCGGCCACCACCGGATTGACGATTTCCAGGTGCGAGGGATTGAAGGCGAGCGCCAGATGCACGGTGTGGCCGGCGGTTTTCACGTCGGCGGAAAATCCCATGTGGTACTTCACGTCGCCCGAGTGCGCGGGATCGTCGACGTGTTCGAACTTGCCCTCGAATTCGGCAAAGAGTTTTTGCGGTGCCTTGCCGAGCGTGTTGACCAGCACGTTCAGGCGGCCGCGATGCGCCATGCCGATGACCATGTCGCGCACGCCGTCTTCGCCGCCACGACGCACGATTTCGTCGAGCAACGGTATCAAGCTGTCGCCGCCTTCCAGCGAAAAGCGTTTCTGGCCGACGTACTTGGTGTGAAGATAGCGCTCAAGACCCTCGGCTTGAGTCAGCAGTTCCAGCGTGTGCCTGCGCTCGTCGGCGGACAAGCCGAACTGTCCGGCCGCGGCTTCCAGGCGCTCGTGCACCCAGCGCCGCTGCTCGGTGTGGCTGATGTGCATGAACTCCGCGCCGATGGACGTTGCGTAAGTCGCTTTCAGGCGCGCGATCAGGTCCTTGAGCTTGAGCTTCTGTGGTCCGGCCAGCGCGCCGGTGGCAAATTCGGTTTCCAGGTCCGCGGTGGCGAGGCCGTGGAAGGTCGGGTCGAGGTCGGGTGCGGGAAGCTTCTGCGCCATGCCGAGCGGATCGAGGTCGGCGGCCAGATGTCCGCGCGAGCGGTAGGCCGTGACCAGCTTGAGCACCGCGGCCTGCTTTTGCGCGTCGGAAGCGGGCGCGGCGGCGAAGGCGACGGCATGGCCGTTGCGCTGCTGTGCCGCCTCGATGCGCGCGATCGCGTCGGAATGCGGCACGTCGCCGGCCTGGCGGCCCTTGAAGGTGTCGAAGTAGTTGCGCCATTCCGGCGTCACCGCGTCGGGATCGCGCAACCAGGTTTCGTACAGGGATTCGATGAATCCGGCATTGCTGCCGGAAAGCTGGGACGATGCCGCGAACTGCTGGAGAAGACTCTGACTCACGCTGGCCTGCCGGGAACGGAAAGCGTCATCCGCGGGCGCGGACGCACGAACCGGGAATTATACGCAATTCGTGTGGAATGTTGCGCTGCGCAACGGCATCACAGGTTCAGCTGCCGCAAATCTTCGCTGGTTTCGGCGCGTTCCCAGACCTGATTGAAGTATTCGAATAGTTGCGCGTGGCGGCCGGGCGCGTAATTCACCGCCTCGCCTTCGAAACGATTGCCGAGCACGCGGAAGTAGTAGCCGCGCACGTCGTTGACGAGAAACGCCGACGGATATTGCAGATCGTCGTCCTGCACCGGCGCGCGCAGCGCGAACACGCTGGTCAAACGCTGCGCCAGCGGCAGCAGGCGATGTCCGCGCGCAGCCACCGCGCGCGGATCCTGCACCAGGATGCGGATGCTCGCGCCGCGTCCGGAAATCGCCACGCGCTTGAGCGCTTCCAGCGTCGCTTCGGCTTCGAACAGTTCCGGGTCCAGGGCGCGTGTGTAGATGCACAGTTCGCGCTTGGCATCGCCGATCAGGCGCAGGGTTTCGGCCAGCGCTGCCTCGCGCGATTCCACCGCGACGCTGCGCACTTCGGGACGTGGCGGCAGCGGCGCGCGTTCCGGAGCGGCCGCTGCCGACAGTTCGCGGCGCATGTTGAAATGCTTGATCGCGCACTCCTCGAATTCGTCGCCGTATTTGACGAAGCCGAATTTCTCGTAGAACGGCACCGCGTGCGTTTGCGCGTGCATTTCCAGTTCGCGATAGCCCAGCGCACGCGCCTGTTCAATCAGCACGTTCAGGATGGCTTCGCCGACATGTCTGCCGCGCCAGTCGGCAAGCACGGCCATGCGGCCAATTTTGCGCTCCGGCGTCAGGCGACCGGTACCGATGGGATTGCCGGCGTCGTCGCGTGCAAGTACGTGGCGCGAGGTCGCGTCGAGGTCGTCCCACTCATCTTCGCGCGGCACGTTCTGGCCGAGGATGAACACTTGTTCGCGCACCGCTCGGCAGGCGTCGCGGTCGTCTTCGTTGTTCCAGTCGACGGGGGCCACGGAGAAATTGGTGGGGATCATGGCGGAATTGTACTTGTCCGTTCGTGTTGAGCGTAGCTTGCACAGCAAGCGAAGTCGAAACACTACCCTTCGACTCTGGCGCTTCGCGCCTACGCTCAGGGCGAACGGAGAATGAAATGATGGCATCGAATACTGCCGGAGCCGGGACCTTGACGGGCAACACCGAACTCGCGACGCGCGATCTCGGCGTGAACTGGCATCCGTGCACGCAGATGCGCGAGCACGATGCGCGTTTGCCGATGATTCCGGTCGT
>JAICYA010000143.1 GCA_025934455.1 Rudaea sp. | reverse complement strand
GTTCGGCGAGACGCGCACGGCAGCGCTGTTGGCGAAGGGTGTCGCGAACGACGCCAGCGCGTTCGATGCGGCCTGCGCGCTGCAGGCGGCCACGCTCAATGGCGCACGCGCGCTGGGGCTTTCCGAGCGCATCGGTTCGATCGCTCCCGGCAAGCAGGCCGATCTGGCTGCGGTGCGCCTGGACGCCCTGGAAACGCAGCCGGTGTACAACGTGATTTCGCAGCTCGTCTACGCGACCGGTCGCCACCAGGTCAGCGACGTCTGGATCGCCGGCGTGCGCAAAGTGGAAAATGGCGCATTGTGCGCAATCGACACCGATGCCTTGCGCGCGCGAGCGCAGGCGTGGCGCGCGCGCATCGCGGCGAACTGAGATGAACGCGACCAATGTCAGCGTCGCCGAAACGGCAAAATTCGATGCGCTTGCCGCGCGCTGGTGGGACAAGGATGGCGAATCGCGGCCGCTGCACGACCTCAATCCTGCGCGCCTGAATTACATTGCCGGACGCGTCGCGCTGAAGGGCGCGCGCGTGCTCGACGTCGGCTGCGGCGGCGGCATTCTTTCCGAGGCGTTGGCGAGTGCCGGGGCGAATGTCACCGGCATCGATCTCGCTCCGCGCGTGCTCGAGGTCGCGCGCCTGCATCTGCACGAATCGGGCGTACGGGTCGAATACCGCGAAATCGCTGTCGAAGCGCTGGCGGCCGAATTGCCCGGCGCGTTCGATGCGGTGACGTGCATGGAACTGCTCGAGCACGTGCCGGATCCCGGCAGCGTCATCCAGGCGTGCGCGACACTGCTCAAGCCGGGCGGGCGATTGTTCGTGTCCACGCTCAATCGCACGCCGCTGGCATTCGGCGCGGCGATCGCCGGCGCCGAGTACGCGCTGAACCTGTTGCCGCGCGGCACGCATCACTACGCGCAATTCATCCGGCCATCCGAATTGGCCACCGCGTTGCGCGAACACGGATTGGAACTCGAAGACCTGAGCGGACTTGCCTACAATCCGTTCACGCGCCGCGCCGCGATCGTGAAAAGTACACAAGTAAACTATCTTGCCTGCGCGCGGAAGCCAGCGTGACGCGGCAATCGGCTCCCGCAGCGGTTTTCTTCGACCTCGACGGCACCCTGGTCGATTCCGCCCCCGACATGGTCGCGGCCATGCGACGCCTGCGCCTGGAAGAGGGCGAGTCGCCGGACGGCGCCGAATCGATTGGCGCGGTGGTTTCCAAGGGAGGTCGCGCCATGATCCGGCGCGGGTTTCCCGCAGCGGACGCGTCGCGCGTCGAAGTCCTGCTGCCACGATTCCTCGATCTCTACGCGCAGGCCATCGCCACGCATTCGGCGTTGTTTCCCGGCATGGGCGCGGTACTCGATGACCTGGAGATGCGCGGCACGCAGTGGGGCATCGTCACCAACAAGCCCGGTACATTGGCACGTGCGCTGCTCGCGGCGCTGCGCCTGGATGCGCGCTGCGCGGCATTGGTGACCGGCGACTGCCTGGCGCTGAAGAAACCCGATCCGGCACCGATCCTGCGCGCCTGCGAAATTGTTGGCGTATCCGCGGCGCGCTGCGTCTATGTCGGCGACGACCTGCGCGACATCGAGGCTGGCCGGGCCGCGGGAATGCGCACGATCGCGGCCGGCTGGGGATACCTCGATGGCGAAGATCCGCGACACTGGGGTGCGGACTGCGTGGTCGATTCGCCTGCGCAGCTTCTTCCTGCCTTTGCGTTGGACTGAGCCATGGCCGACACAGCTGGTTCTTTCGAGAGTTTCGAGCGCAAATGGCTGGCGGCCAATCCCGAGAACGCCATCATCGCGGTGTTCCTGCCATCGACGCAGCGCAGGCTCGCCAGCGCGTTCGGTTCGCTGATCCATGAATTGTCGTCTGCCGCATTCCACATCCGCGAACCGCAGGTCGCGGCTACGAAACTGGCATGGTGGAAGCAGGAACTGGCCGCCGCCGCGTTCGGCAAACCCAGTCATCCGGTCACGCAAGCCCTGTTCGATTGCGCCAGCGTGCGCGAATCCGATCCGGCCCTGTGGCCGGCACTGGCCGACGGCGGGCTGGCCCAGCTCGATGCGCCCGGCGCCGGCACGCTGGCCGCATTGATCGAGCAGCTCGATCCTTTTTTCGGCGCGATTGCGCGCGCGGAAAACGCGCTGTTTTGCGCGGGTGAATGCAACATCGAGGCCGATGCCGCATTGTGGACATTGTCGCATCTGCTGCGCGCACTGCCTCATCTCGCCGATGGCGAAGCGCACCTGCCGCTGCCGCTCGGTCTGCTGGCGCGCCACGAGTTGACGCGTGCGGAACTCGCCTACGAATCGCCGCAGCGGAACATGCTGATCAAGGATTTCCTCGACGAACTGGTGCTCGAAGGCAACGGTGCGCTGGGCGTGAGTGCGGTGCGCTCGCTGCCGCTGCGCGTACGCGCAGCGCTTGACCGCCGCCGCATCGAGTCCGCCTTGCGCGTCATCGATCCGCTGCGTTGGTTGAGCATGCATCCGCATGCAGGGCGGTGGCGGACGCTGTGGACGACATGGCACGAGGCTCGTGCCGCAAGGCGGGCGCAGGCCGGCTTGCGCTAAAATCCACGGTTCCCCGTTTCAGTCACGTTCGCATGCACTCGAATTCGATTCATTCCCTGCCCGACGTCGCCAGCGACGCACAAACCGACGCCGCCGGCGCACTGGACTGGGTCGGCATGGAAAATATCGCCTTGCCGATTCGCCTGATCGGCGAGGATGGCGTCGCTGTGCAATCCGCGGCGCGCGTGTCCGCGTTCGTGAATCTGGCTGATGCGCAGGCGCGTGGCATCCACATGTCGCGGTTGTACCTGCATCTGGATCGCGCGCTGGGCACCGAACCGCTGGCGCCAGCCGCGCTGCGCCGCCTGCTGCACGATTTCCTCGCCTCGCATGCGGGCCTGTCCGACCGCGCGCGGCTGCGCATCGGCTTCGATCACCTGCTGCGCCGGCCCGCGCTGGTGAGCGACAACAGCGGCTGGAAGGCGTATCCGGTCGAAATCTGCGCGACGCTGGCGCCGGGAAATTTTGCGCTGGAATTGCAGGTGGACGTGCAGTATTCGAGCACGTGCCCGGCTTCAGCCGCACTGGCACGGCAAGTGATCCAGAGCCGTTTCGCGGCGGACTTCGCCCGTGGCAAGGCACTGGATCATATGGCCGTGGAACGCTGGCTCGGCAGCGAGCAGGGCATCAGCGCCACGCCGCACAGCCAGCGCAGCACGGCGCGGGTGCGCGTGCGCCTGACACCGGGATTCGATCTGCCGATCGCCGAATTCGTCGACGCAATTGAAAGCGCGCTCGCCACGCCGGTGCAGACCGCGGTCAAGCGCGAAGACGAACAGGCTTTCGCGCAGTTGAACGGCGAGAATGCGATGTTTTGCGAAGACGCCGCGCGGCGCATCCGTCGCGTATTGGATGCGGACGAGCGCATTGCCGATTTCCATATCCGCGTCGCGCACCACGAGAGCCTGCACGCACACGATGCGGTGGCAGAGGCAACCAAGAGCGGCGCAGCGAGTCTTAGGATTTCGGCTTCGGAAGCAGCGCCGGATCCAGCCTAACCTCGAACCAGTTGAATCCCCAATGCACGTGCGGGCCGGTGGCGCGCCCGGTCATGCCGGCGAGGCCGATGATGTCACCGCGCTTCACGCGCTCGCCGACTTTCACGTCGATGCGGCTCATGTGCAGGAACGACGAGTCCAGTCCGTGGCCGTGGTCGATCAGCACGGTGCCGCCGGTCAGGAACAGGTCCTTGGCCGCAAAGGTCACGACGCCTGCCGCCGGCGCGTGGATCGGCGTGCCGGCCGGCACGGCCATGTCCAGTCCCATGTGCGGTGCTTTCGGTACGCCGTTGTCGATGCGTTGGCTGCCGTAGACGCCGCTGATGCGCGCGTCTTGCACGGGCAATTCGAATCCGTGCGTGAAATCCTCTCGCGCGTCGTCGCGCGTGCGTGCGGCCTTCACGGCGGCTTGTTCGCGCTCGATGCGCGCGAGAATTTCCGGACTCGGCGTGACCGTCTGCTGCGGCAGGCCGTTGACGCGTTCGGTCGGATAACTGCGCTGTTCGACAACGAGTTTCAACGTCTGTGGCTGGCCGTCGGCACCGCGTACCGTCAATTCAGCCAGGGCTGCCGCGTCCCGCGCAAGCCCGAATACGAACGTGCCGTCGGCACCGATGCGAAGTGTGTGGCCGTCGAATTCGATCTGCGTTCCCGGCGGCGCATGGCCGATCACGAGCTGGCCTTGTTCGATGCGATCGGGAAGGCGAATTTCGGCTGCGGCCACCGGTAGCGAGGCAGCAAGCGCGAGGAAACAGAGAGACCTCACCGCGAAAACTCCAGGCGCTGCCCGCGCGATGCGTCGTCGAGCTTGCCGGCATCCCACGCGAGATGCCCGTTCACCCACGTCGCCGCGATGGACGAACGGAACGTGTCGGCTTCGAACGGCGACCAGCCGCATTTGGAAATCACGTCGCTGGATTTCACCGTCTGCGGCGAGTCGAGATCGATCAGGGCGAGGTCGGCGAAATAGCCCTCGCGCAGGAAGCCGCGTTCCTTGATTGCGAACAACGTCGCCGGAGCGTGCGCGGTTGTCTCGACCAGGCGTTCGAGCGTCAACTTGCCGTCGAACACCAGTTCGAGCGCGGATTGCAGGGCGAACTGGACAAGCGGGATTCCGGACGGGCAGCGCGTGTAGGGCTGTGCCTTTTCCTCGAGCAAATGGGGTGCGTGGTCGGTGGCGAGGATGTCCAGCCGCGTACCGACGAGCGCGCGCATCAACGCGTCGCGGTCGGAAGCGGCCTTGATCGACGGATTGCACTTGATGCGGCCGCCGAGGGTCGCGTAATCCGCGTCGGTGTAGCGCAGGAAATGCACGCAGGTTTCGGCGCTGATGCGCTTGCTGGCGACAGGGCCGGCCTCGAACAACGCCAGTTCGTCCGCGGTGGAAACGTGCAACACATGCAGGCGCGTGCCGTGGCGGCGTGCAGTTTCGACCGCCCATTTCGTCGAGTCGAAACAAGCCTGGCGCGAACGGATATCGGCGTGCATCCGCATCGGAATGTCGTCTCCGTACTGCGCCTTGGCGCGGTCGATGTTGGCGTGGACGATGCGGTCGTCCTCGCAATGCACCGCGACGAGAACGGGCGAATCGCGGAACACGCCGTCCAGCGTCGCCGGATCGCTCACGCACAGATTGCCGGTCGACTCGCACAGGAACACCTTCACGCCGGGAACGGTGCGCGGATCGAGCGCACGGATCGCATCCAGGTTGTCGTTGCTGGCGCCGAAATAGAAAGCGTAGTTGGCGAGCGATGTGCGCGACGCGATGGCGTATTTGTCTTCCAGCAGCGCGTGCGTCAGCGTCGGTGGATTCGTGTTCGGCATCTCGATGAAGCTGGTCACGCCGCCCGCGACTGCCGCGCGTGATTCCGAGGCGATGTCGGCCTTGGCCGTGTAGCCGGGCTCACGGAAATGCACGTGGTCGTCGATCATGCCGGGCACGAGCAGGCGCCCGCGCGCGTCGAACACGCGTTCGCCGGGTTGTGCCGTAAGCGCGGGTGCGATGGCGTCGATGCGTCCACCGCGCACGCGCAAATCCGCGGTGAAACGCCGGCCTTCGTGGACGATGTCGGCGTTGACGATCAGCCAGTCGCTCATTGCGAATCCTTGTCGGGCAAACGCCGCATCGTAAACCTTTCCGGCACCGGATCGAACCCT
>JAICYA010000202.1 GCA_025934455.1 Rudaea sp. | reverse complement strand
CGCCGACCAGGATGTAGTCCGGGTCTTCACGCAGGGAGGCGCGCAGGGCCTCGTTGAAGCCGTGCGTGTCGCGGTGCACCTCGCGCTGGTTGATCAGGCACTTCTGCGCGGTGTGCACGAATTCGATCGGGTCTTCGACCGTGAGGATGTGGCCGTATTCGTTCTTGTTGATGTGGTCGACCATCGCCGCGAGCGTGGTGGACTTGCCCGAGCCGGTCGGCCCGGTCACCAGCACCAGGCCCTGCGGCTGGTTGATCAGTTCCTTGAAGATCTTCGGACAGGCCAGGTCTTCGAGCGTGAGCACTTCGGACGGAATCGTGCGGAACACCACGCCCGCGCCGCGGTTCTGGTTGAACGCGTTGACGCGAAAGCGCGCCAGGCCGGGGATTTCGAACGAAAAGTCGACCTCGAGGAATTCCTCGTAGTCGCGGCGCTGCTTGTCCGACATGATGTCGTACACCAGCGAATGCACCTGTTTGTGGTCGAGCGCGGGGATGTTGATGCGGCGCACGTCGCCGTCGACACGGATCATCGGCGGCAGGCCCGCCGACAGGTGCAGGTCGGAGGCCTTGTTCTTGACCGAAAACGCGAGCAGTTCGGCGATATCCATGCGATAGTCCCCTTGATTCAATCCGGTTTGCGCACAGCGCTTGCGCCCGAGTATAGCGCGATAATTTCAAGCCGGCGCAACCCTTTGGAGCCGCAATCTTGAATCCGTCTTATGCGCAAATCCGTGCGCGAATCGACGCAGCCGCGCAGGCAGCCGGACACCGCGCGCGCCTGCTCGCGGTGTCCAAAACCAAGCCGACCGCGGCGATCCGCGAACTGGCCGCGCAAGGCCAGCGCGCGTTCGGCGAAAACCGCGTGCAGGAAGCCCTCGCCAAACAGCGTGAACTGACCGATCTGGATCTGGAATGGCATCTGATCGGACCGCTGCAATCGAACAAATGCCGCGAAGCGGCATTGCATTTCGACTGGCTGCAAAGCCTGGATCGGGAAAAACTCGTCGAACCGCTGAACCGATATCGCCCCGCCGAGGCGCCGCCGCTGAACGTGCTGGTCCAGGTCAACGTGGATGCGGAAGCGAGCAAATCGGGTTGTGCGCCGGAAGCCGTGCCCGTGCTAGCACGCACGATCGCGCAATTCCCGCGCCTGCGTCTGCGCGGACTGATGGCGATTCCCGAACCGCATCCCGATCCGGCGCAGCGGCGGTTCGCATTCGCACGCATGCGCGCGCTGTTCGACGCACTGCAAGCCGATCATCCGGATATCGACACCCTGTCGATGGGCATGTCGGAGGATTTCGAGATGGCTATCGCCTGTGGCGCGACGCTCGTGCGCATCGGCACGGCCCTGTTCGGGCAGCGGATTTGACCGCCGCGAGTCATGCTGCGGCACGCCATGATTTGTCCGGACAAATAGTGTAGCGTGGCCGCCCCGCTGTCCGATTGCGGGCAACCAATACTGTTTCATCAACCACCAAGGGAGGAAGGTTTCATGAAAATCCTGATCTCGTGTGTGGCGTCGGCGCTGGCCCTGTCGGCCGCATCCGGCGCGTTTGCGGCAGAAGCAAGCAAGGCGAATGTCTATCGTGACTTCACCGACACCGTGGCACCCGCCAACCAGGAAGCCTACGAGGCCGGCGTCAAGGCCTACAACCAGTGCATGAAGGACCACGGGTTCAAGTACACATGGGGCGCGTGGAACCACGAAACCGGAAACGTCTACACCTATTCGTACGTGGCCGGTCCTTATACCTGGGCCGACTTCGACACGATGCACACCACGGGCAAGGCTTGCGACGCGACCTGGCGCAAACAGGCCAACCCGCACCTGAAGGAAGAGATCAGCGCGTTCATGGTTTCGCAGGCGGACATGAGTTACATGCCCAAGGACGCCGACAAGGGCCCGCCTCCGGCGATGATCGGCGTCGTCTATTTTCATCTCAAGAACGGCCACGACGCGCACGAGGCGTTCACGAACGCGGTGAAGAAGATTGCAGCCGGGGCGGCAAAATCCAGTTGGTCGGGCCATTTCCAGACCGACGAAATCAACTACGGCGGCGAGGGTTCGCCGAATTACATCATTGTTCTGCCAAACAAGGACTGGGCGGATGTCGGCATGGAACGCAATCCGTCACTGTGGAAAATGATGGAGAACGTCTACGGCAAGACCGAGGCCGCCGCGATCCGCAAATCGCTCAACGATTCCATCGAAAAATCGTCCTCGCATATCGACAGCTACAACGCGGACCTGACCTACACCGCGCCGAAATGATTCACGTCGATGCTGTGCTCCGGTCAGGCGGAGCACAGCGTCTTTTTCCGTTACGGACATGCGGCTTGCTATCCTAGCCGCATGTCCACGAATTCCGCTCCCCGAATCCCCTCTCCTGTCATCGCCTTCATCGGCGGCGGCAACATGGCGCGCAGCCTGATCGGCGGACTGATTCGCGATGGCGCGCCGGCAGCAACCATTGCCGTTTCCGAACCGAACGCGGATTTGCGCGCCGCGCTGGTGCGGGATTTTTCCGTCACCGCGCATCCGGACAACGCCGCTGCAGCGAAATCGGCCGATGTGCTGGTGCTCGCGGTCAAACCGCAGGTGATGAAAATGGTTTGTGCGGGCTTGCGCGAAACCGCGCAGGCGCGCAAGCCGCTGATCGTCTCCATCGCCGCCGGCATCCGCAGCGGACAACTCGACGCCTGGCTCGGCGGAAACCTCGCCATCGTGCGCTGCATGCCGAACACGCCGGCGTTGATCGGCGCAGGCGCTGCCGGCGTCCATGCGAATGCACGCACCAGTGCCACGCACAGGGAATTGGCGCGAAACATTCTTTCCGCGGCCGGGCTCGCGGTCTGGATAGACGACGAGGCGCAGATGGATACGGTCACCGCGCTGTCGGGTTCCGGGCCGGCCTACTTCTTCCTGCTCGTCGAAGCGCTGATCGATGCGGCCGTCGCACAGGGCCTGCCGCGCGACGCCGCGCAGGAACTCGCCACCCAAACCTGCCTCGGCGCCGGACGCATGCTGCGCGAGGATGGCGCCGCGCCGGCGGAACTGCGCCGCCGCGTGACCTCGCCGAACGGCACCACGCAGGCGGCGCTGGAATCCTTCACCGCGGACGACTTCGCGCGAATCGTGGCACGCGCAGTCGCGGCGGCGACACGGCGCGGTGGCGAGCTGTCCGCCGAACTGGATCGCTGACATGCCTTACATCCAGAACGCCGGCGTCTTCCTGATCCAGACCCTGTTCGGATTCTTCATCGTCGTCTTCCTGCTGCGCATGCTGCTCATCGCCATCGCCGCGCCGTTCAACGAACCGGTGTGCCGCTTCGTCTGGCAGATCACCAACCGCGTGGCGACGCCGTTGCGCCGCGTCGTGCCGCGCTGGCGGCGCCTCGAACTGGCCTCTTTGCTGATCGCCTACCTGCTCGCGCTGCTCGAACTGCTCGTGTTCGTCGCCCTGTTCGGCGCGGCGCTGAGCGTTGGCGGATTGTTGCTGCGCGCGGCCGCCGATACGCTGGACTGGATCGTGCTGATCGAACTCGTCGCGATCTTCGGTTACTGCATATTGAGCTTCTTTCCTGGCGTACGTTACGACCCGAATTTTCGCCTGCTCGCGCAATTCGTCGACCCGGTCGTGCGCCCATTCCGCAAACTGCTGCCGCCGCTGGGCGGGATGGATTTCTCGTGCTGGTTCTCGGCGATCGCGCTGGTGCTGGTGCGCATGCTCGTGGTCGCGCCATTGGCGGATTTTGCCGCACGGCTTTGAGGATTGCACAGCCGGCACAAGGGTCTTTTCCCGCGCGCTTTGAGTACGCGTTGACAGGGCCGATGGCCATCTATACAGTCCCGCGAGTTTCGGCCTGCTCTTCAGCAGACCAGCCGCTTTCTGTTCCGCAACAACACGGGGAGATTTGACATGAATTCCAGACGGATCGTGAATCGTTTCACGCTGGTTCCTTTCGCGGTACTCGGCATGACCTCGCCGGCATGGGCCGGTTTTCCCGCAGTCTTGACCTACGCGCCTGCCGCCACCACGACGACCTCGACGCCGACGCTGGGTGGGTGGATGTTGTTGCTGCTGGCATTGTTGCTCGCGGTCGTGGCTTACCGCGTGCTGCGCTCGCGAGTCAACGGGCGGCAAATGGGCCTGTTCGCGCTGGCGGGCAGTCTTGTCGCCGGCGGCGCGGCAAGCGGCGACCTGATTGAAGCGGCGCAAGCCGTGATACCGGCGGTTTACATGAGCAGCGCCACCGGTGGCACAGCCAATCTTGGCCTGGGCATCCAGCAAGTGACCAACACTTCCGGGGTACCGCAGCAAGTCACCGCCTTGACCATCACTACCAACGGAGATGCCTTCATCAATCCGGGAGGCAGCTATACGCCGCAGTGCGTTGTCGGCACCGTGGTCGCACCCGGGGGCTCGTGTTACGTCGACCTGGTTCCCCCGGTCTGACGGCCGCTAGACACTGAGGTCTCGGTGGATCAT
>JAICYA010000377.1 GCA_025934455.1 Rudaea sp. | reverse complement strand
GTCGTCCTGGGCCGCGCCGTCGAGCACCACGACCTGTGCTGCGCGCGCAAGCAGGGGCAGCGCTCCGCGGATCGCCAGCATCGCTTCGCGGCTGTGGTTCCAGGCGACGAGCACGCGCTCGCCCAACGTCGCCAACTTCGCGGATTCGGGCACGACGAGCACGGGCACGCCAGCCCCGAACACGGTACGCGACACCGTGCCCCAACCGGTCGGCGCGTCGGGATTGAGCGTCGGCCGTTCGGCCACGACGAAATCGCACCAGCGTGCGCTGTGGCACAGCGTTTCGACCGCTTCGCCCTGTGCGACGAGCCATTCGCCGCTTGCGCCATGCGCGATGAGCAGATCGCGCCACCATGACCCTTGCGCCTGCGCCTGCGCATACGCGCGATCGGCTTCGTGGACCTGGAACACCACGGTTTCCGGTGTGCTGAACGCGACCGCGCCGAGCGGCGCCACGGTGAGTCCATACAGATAGGAATCGATGCGCTTGCCCAGCGCGAAAGCCGCGCGTGCGGCGAGCGGTTCGCCGCCGGGTTCGCGCACGTGCACGAGAATGTCGAAGGCGGACATGACGGTTCCTCCCCGCAGGCCAAACATGAGCTTAACGCGCGGCACACAAAAATTCTGCATGGATACGCATGTTGTTGTGCGTTCAGGCAGCTTGCGCGAGACTGACCGTGGTTCAACGACAAGGAGAATCGACATGCGCAACATCCCCGTACTCGCCGCATCCGTCCTGCTCGCCGCGTCCGCGCTGTATTCCGTGCGTGCCAGTGCTGCCGGCCAGATCGATTGCGAGATGAAGTTCAACCTCACCGGCTGGGCCGCCATCTACAAGCACGCCGAAGGCCGCGGCACCATCACCTGCAGCAATGGCCGCAGCTTCAATGTCGATATCGTCGCCGTCGGCGGCGGCCTCACGGCTGGCAAATACAAGGTCGAAGGCGGCACCGGCAAATTCTCCGACGTGTACGACACGGGCGAGTTGTTTGGCAGCTACGCACAAGGCGAAGCGAATGCCGGCGTGGTCAAATCCGGCATCGCGCAGGTGTTGACCAAGGGTAATGTCTCGCTGGCGTTGGCCGGTACCGGCAATGGCGTGAACATCGGCGTTTCGTTCGGCAAGTTCACCATCTCTCGCGCGCACTGATTCGAGCGTGCACTGATCGAAAACGCGGCGCTCGGAAGGGCGCCGCGTTTTCATTGCGGCAGCGCACAAAAATCGGTAGGGTGGATGCATGAGCAACCACTCGGCGACGGCGCGCTACACCCCCCGCGAGGAACTAGCCAACAGCCTCACCCACGGCGTCGGCCTTTTGCTCGCCATCGCTGGCCTGTGCGGCTTGATGTTCGCAGCCGGAGGCGTGCGAGAAACGGCCACGTGCCTGGTCTACGGCGTCACCCTGATTCTCGTCTACGCCACGTCCACGCTGTACCACGGCGTGCACCGTCCGGATGCCAAACAACTCCTGCGCACACTCGATCATGTGGCTATCTTTCTGCTGATCGCCGGAACCTATACGCCGTTCGTGCTGATCGCGCTGCGTGGCGCCTGGGGCTGGAGCCTGTTCGGCACGGTTTGGGTACTGGCCACGCTCGGTGCGCTGTTCGAGCTGAGCCGGTGGCGGCATGCGCGCGGCGTCCGCGTTGCGCTCTACATCGCCATCGGCTGGGTTGGGCTGGTCGCACTCAAGCCGCTCGTCGCCGCGTTGCCTGTGCCGGGATTGTGGCTGGTGTTCGGCGGCGGCGTGAGTTACACGTTCGGCGTGTTGTTCTACGTCTGGCGCAGTCTGCGCTATCACCACGCGGTGTGGCACCTGTTCGTGCTAGCTGGCAGCGTGCTGCAATATTTTGCGGTGTTGTGGTACGTGCTGCCGAGAACCTGAGCGATATCAGCCGACCAAGAACGCCAGCGCAAACACGCCGAGCATCGTGAAGCACAGCGCGAGCTTGGCCAGCGTGCCGAACAGCAAGCCGATCCAGGTGCCGATGCCCACGCGCGTGGCATGATCGAGTTTCTTGCCGGCTGACAGTTCGCCGATCAGTGCGCCGAGGAACGGCCCCAACAGCAGACCGGGAAGGCCGAAGAAGAACCCGACGAGCATGCCAATGCTCGCGCCCCACAGCGCGCGCGTGCTCGCGCCGACGCGTTTGGCGCCGAGGATTCCGGCGACGAAATCCACCAGCAAAGCGAATGCCGCGAGGATGCCAAGCAGGGTGAGCGTGAACGCGCCGATATGCTGAAAATGATCGGCCCAGGCCGCCAGCAGCATGCCGCCGAACACCAGCGGTACGCCGGGCAGGATCGGCATCACGGCACCGGCGAGACCAACCAGAATAAGGATTCCGGCGAGGACGAAGTACCCGGATTGCAGCAGCGTGTCGTTCAACGCACGCCCGCGCCGAGCTTGCGCGCTTCGGTATCGATCGCGAAGGCGTCTTTGTATTCGGGCTTG
>JAICYA010000162.1 GCA_025934455.1 Rudaea sp. | reverse complement strand
GTCACGCGGTCGATGCCGATCATCTCGTACAGCGCGTCGTAGAGTGGACGCAGGTAGGGATCGACCTTTTGCGTCAGGTCGCCGGGCAGGAAGCCGAGCTTCTCGCCGGCTTCCACCGCGGGACGCACCAGGATCAGGCGCTGCACGCGCGAATCGTTGAGCGCATCCACCGCCATCGCGACCGCGAGATAGGTCTTGCCGGTGCCGGCCGGGCCGATGCCGAAATTGATGTCGTGCGTGGCAACCGCGTGCAGGTAGCGCTGCTGGTTCGCGCCGCGGCCGCGGATGGTGCCGCGCTTGACCTTGATCGCGACTTCCTGCGCCTCGTCGGACTTTTCTTCCAACGCATCGATGCCCGATTCGGACAGGCGCAAATTGATCTGCGCGCCACTCAGCGTTTCCGATTCGGTGGCGTCGTAGAGGTTGCGCAGCACGCGCTCGGCGAGCTTCACTTTCGCCGCATCGCCGTTCACGCGGAACACGTTGCCACGGTTGGCGATCTCCACGCCGAGGCGCAATTCGATCTGGCGCAAGTGCTCGTCGAAAGGACCGGCCAGGTTGGCCAGGCGTTCGCCATTTTCGGGTTCGAGCGCGAAGTCGCGGTGGGATAGGGCGGTCATGGTGCGCGAGGGTAACGCGTGGCGGGCGCCGGGGCCAGCGCGATAGCACAGGGTGAATTTGAGGAATTTGATCCTGATCAATACGCATGGGCGGCATCGGAATACGGTTATGCACGCATACAAGGACAACGAGGGAAGAAAAATGAAATCGATGCGTTGGCTTTCGTTCGCATTCGCGGGGTCCGTGCTGCTGGGTATTTCCTTTCCGCAGGCCGCTTCGGCGGCGGATGTCGAGGCAGCCAAGGCACTGGCACGCCAGAACAACTGCTTCAAGTGCCATGGCATCGACAAGGAAAAAGACGGTCCGGCGTGGAAAAAGGTGGCCGAGAAATACAAGGACAAGACGGACGCCGAGGCCCGGCTGATCCAGCACCTCACCACCGGCGAGAAGGCGAAGTTCCCGGACGGACACGAGGAAGCGCACAAGATCGTGCAGACCGACCCGCCGAAGGACATGGCGCAGGTCAAGAACTTGGTCGACTGGATTCTTTCCTTGTAGGTTCCCGGGCCGATTCGGCTCTTTCGCAACGCTCGGCCTGGGGAGGTCGATATGAAGCGGATTCATTGGTGGATATTCGCGGTCAATCTGGTGCTGTTGGCCTGCAGTTTTGTGCCGGCGGCGCGAGCCGGAGACATCTCCGTCGAGGAGCGCCAGAAGCGCGACGCAGTGTGCACGAAGTGCCACGACGAGACGGAATCCAAGCCGATCCTGGCCATTTACCAGACGCCGCACGGCGTCAGTGCGGATGCGCGCACACCGAGTTGCCAGTCCTGCCACGGCGAGAGCGAGAAGCATCTCGCCGGCGATGCGAACGGCAAGGGCCGTCCTGCGCCGGACGTCGTGTTCGGCTCGAAGCACACGAAAGCCGGTTACGCACCGAATAGCGCAAACACGCAATCCGAAGCTTGCCTGACCTGCCACAAGGCGGGGCTGCGCATGCATTGGCCGGGCAGCCAACATCAGATCAACGACGTGGCGTGCGCGAGCTGTCATTCGATCCATAGCGCTACCGACCCCGTGTTCGTCAAGGCCGAACAACCAGCGGTGTGCTTTACCTGCCACAAGGATCAGCGCGCGCAGACCAAGCAGGTTTCCACGCATCCGCTGGATGCCGGCAAGATGGCCTGTTCGGATTGCCACAATCCGCACGGTTCTGCAGGTCCGAAGCTCCTCGCCAAGAACACGGTCAACGAAACCTGCTACACCTGTCATGCGGAAAAACGCGGCCCCTTCCTGTGGGAGCACCAGCCGGTCAACGAGGACTGCACGAACTGCCACACGCCGCACGGATCGAACATCACGCCGTTGCTCAAGTCGCGCCCGCCGTTCCTGTGCGACGAATGCCACGACGGCCCGCATAACAGCCAGGCGCCGTACGGAACTGCCGTCGCGGGCTTGCAAGGCGGCGGCGCCCTGCCGGGCGGGAGTCCGAACAGCAATGCCGTCGGTCGCGCCTGCATGAACTGCCATGTGATGGTGCACGGGTCGAATTCGCCGGCCGGTGCGTTCCTGCACCACTAGGAGGTCGTCATGAACACGCGTGAACGTCGTTTCGCCGTCAGCGCCATCTCCCTTGCCGTGCGCGCCGCGCTGCTCGTATTGTGCGCTGCACCTATCGTGCCGATGGCGCAGGAGACGCCCGAGGAGGGCGATACCCGGGCGCTGACCTGTCCCACCAACTACGTAGAGATCGGCGCGCTGAACGTGCCGACCGATTCACCCAAGTTCGGTGAATACACGGGCCTGGATTCCTCCGGCGTGTACGCACTGGCCGACTTCGACGTGCGCGGCGGCGACGCCTGGTGCCAGGGCAGCGGTACGCTGCGCTGGGAGGCGGCCGGCACGAACCTGGGCACGACCTCGCGCAACATTGGCGCCAGCGTGACCGACCAGGGCAACTGGACGTTCGGCATCGATTACGACCAGTTGCGCCACTACACAGTGAACGGCGATTTCCAGACCCCGCTCACGGGCGCGCGCGGCGACAACGTGTTCCTGCTGTCGCCCAGCTTCGGCGTGATCAACACCACGACGACCACCTCGAACGGCGTGCTGACCAGCACGAACAAGGGCACGCAAACCCTGACCCCGGCGCAACTTGCCGCCTTCCATCACGACGACGTCTACAACCAGCGCGACAACACCAGCGCCAGCGCCGGCTACGCGTTCAACAAGCAGTGGAGCGTCAAGTTCGACTTCAAGCGCCTGGACGAATCCGGTGCGAAACTGATCAGCGCGGGCACCGACGCGTACGACCTGAGCGGTGCCGGCGGCTTCAAGTACGGCGGAGAACGCATCCTGGTCCTGATGAATCCCACCGAATTTCGCAACGACACGTTCAACCTGGCCTTGAACTGGGTCGGTCAGCAGGCCTACGCGAGCCTCGCGTATTACGCCTCGCTGTTCCACGACGATTACACCGGAGTCTCGTTCTCGAACCCGTACGTTTCGGGAGGCACAGGGAACGCGCCCAAGCCCGCGCCGGGGACGTCGCCCGGCGCGGCTTTCCCGTTGGACACGATGAGCACGCCGCCAAGCAACCAGTTCCACCAGGTCAACTTCACCGGCGGCTACATCTTCGGCCCGGCGACGAAGCTGACCGGCGGATTTTCCTACGCGCGCAACACGCAGAACGCGAGTTTCGACGGCACTTACACGACGACGCCGAACACCGTGCCCGGCCTGCCGGTCGGCTCGTTCGACGGACGCGTGCTCATCAAGCACGCCGACGCCCGGCTCACGCACCAGTGGGGCAGCGCGCTCAACCTGAGCGCGGGATTCAAGTACAACGAGCGCGACAACACCTCGGCCTCGAACACCTATACCTGGCTCGACCTCGGCGGCGAAACGATCGAGACCGTCAACATCCCGATGAGCAACAAGCGCCGGCAATTCGATGCCGCCGCCGACTGGCGCATCGATGCGCGCCAGCGCCTGCACCTGGGCTACGAGTACGAGCACATCGATCGCTGGTGCGGCAATGCACTGGCCAACAACGCGCAAGGCGAGTTGTCGGGCACGAACGCCGGCTACTACGTGTTTGCCAGTTGCGTGCAGGTGCCGAAAGACACCGAGAACAAGTTCGTCGGTACCTACAAATTCAAGCTTAGCGAGAAGCTGGCGTTCAATGCCGGCTATACCCATGCCGACCGCAGCGCGGACGTGAATCCGTCGTTCTACAATCCGATGCAGGGGAACAACCAGGGTTTCGAGAACTATGGTTACCTCGCGTTCTTCGATGCGTCGCGGCGCGAGAACTTGTTCAAGGCAGGACTCACTTGGCAGGCAACCGACAAGCTCAGCATCGATCTGAATGGCCGTCGCACGAAGGACAACTATTACGATTCCACGCTTGGCGTGCAGAATGGCGATTCGGGCAGCGCGAACCTGGACATCGATTACAGCCTGTCGCAGAACGTGTCCTTCGGTGGCTACGCGAGCTGGCAGAAGCGTTCGCGCGACCTGCTCACGGCGACCGGCCGCAACGCGGTGGCACCGCTGACCACGTTGTGGGCGAACACGCTGACCGACCGCGACAATGCGATCGGATTCAATGGCCGCCAGAAAGGCTTGTGGAAGGGCAAGTTCGAACTGAGCGAGGATTTCAGCTACGGGCTGAGCAAATCGAAGTACTACACGACGCTGGTGCAGAACATCAACCCCGCCGTGGGCAACCTTGGCACCTCGCCGAACATCTCGAGCGAGCTGACGCAGTTCAGCGTGACGGGCAAATACCAGTTCGATGCCGCTTCGCAGTTGCTGGTGGGTTACCTGTACCAGCGGCTGAGGTCGAACGATTATTTCTACAACGCCTACCTGTACGGTTTCACGCCGACGAGCCTGCTGCCGACCAACATGCAGGCGCCGAATTACTCGGTCAACACGGTGTTCGTCGCCTACCGCTATTCGTTCAAATGATCGTCAAAGGATTGCATCATGAGCGCCAGTAATCCCGGCTTCATTCGCAGGACATGGCGGACGCTGCGTCGGCCGTCGGTCAAATGGTCGGTTCTCACCTTGCTGTTGATCGGCTTTTTCGGCGGCATCATCTTCTGGGGCGGCTTCAATACCGGCATGGAAGCGACCAACACCCTCGGGTTCTGCATCAGCTGCCACGAGATGCGCGACAACGTCTACCAGGAATACAAGCAGACCATCCACTACTCGAACCGCACCGGCGTGCGCGCGATCTGTTCCGATTGCCACGTACCGCACGACTGGACGGCCAAGCTCATCCGCAAGATCCGGGCGACGGAAGAGTTATGGGGCAAGATCACCGGCTTCGTGGACACCAAGGAAAAGTTCGAGGCGCACCGCATGGAACTGGCCACGCACGAATGGAACCGCATGAAGTCGGTCGATTCGCGCGAGTGCCGCAACTGCCATAGCTTCGATGCGATGAGCGCCGACAAGCAGCGGCAGAGCGTCTACACCAAGCACATGAAGGCCAAGGCCGACGGCCAGACCTGCATCGACTGCCACAAGGGCATCGCCCACCACCTGCCGAAGGAATACCAGGATCCGGACGAGGAGTGAGCCGGCCGGCTCTGCAATCGGCCGCGACGCGGCGGCCTGCCCGGAACAAGGTCGCCGAGGAGATTACGCCGCCGCTTTGGCCGCCACGCGTCCGCGCAGCGAGTTCGACATCGCCTGCGCCCAGCACTGCGGTGTCAACCACTACAAGATGAAGGGGCTGCTCAGGATCCTCGAGCCGGAGGCCTATCGGGCCTGGCAGGCGGAGGCCCAGGCGAACGCCAAGGTCGCCTACGTCGATGACGACAGC
>JAICYA010000040.1 GCA_025934455.1 Rudaea sp. | reverse complement strand
CGATGCCCAGGCCCGAGCGTTGGCCAAGGGTGTAGTACATCGTGCCGCCGTGCTCGCCGATGCGCTTGCCGTCGGGCGTGCGGATTTCACCGTGCAGCGCGGGAATGTAATGACTGAGAAACTCCCGGAAATCGCGTTCGCCAATGAAGCAGATGCCGGTCGAATCCTTCTTGTCGTGGGTCGGCAATCCGGCCTCGCGCGCGAGGCGGCGCACTTCGGGTTTTGGCAGCTCGCCAATCGGAAACAGCGTGGCGGCAAGCTGCTCCTGTCCCAGCGTGTAGAGGAAATAACTCTGGTCCTTGTTCGTGTCGACGCCACGCAGCAGGCGATGAGTGCCGTCGCGTTCGTCGGTACGCGCATAGTGGCCGGTCGCGATTTTTTCCGCACCCAGCGCACGCGCTTCGTCCAGGAAGGTCTTGAACTTTATCTCGCGGTTGCACAGCACGTCCGGGTTCGGCGTACGCCCATTGCGGTACTCGGCGAGGAAGTGCGCAAAGACGCGATCCCAGTATTCGGCGGCGAAGTTGCGTGCATGGAATGCGATGCCGAGCGTGGCGCACACGCGCACGGCGTCGGCGCGGTCGCGTTCGGCGTGGCATTCCCCGAAGCGCTCGTCTTCCTCCCAGTTCTGCATGAACAGGCCGGCAATGTCGTGGTCTGCGCGTTGCAACAGCAGGGCGGCGACGGAGGAATCCACGCCGCCGGACATGCCGACAACGATGTTCACGGCGCGTCCAGCAGACAAACAAGGCTCGCCAATTCCGAGCGCTTGCCGGCGAGGTAATCGTCGATCCCGCGCAACACCATCGGACTGCGCAAATTCCGCGACGCGGCGATGTCGTCGCGCGTCAGCCACAGAGCGCGGACGATGCCGGCGTCGAGCGGGCGCGCCGGATCGTGGCGTACCGGTTCGGCGGCGAAGGTGAAGCGCAGAAAAGCGCCATTGTCGTTCGCCCATTGGTAGATACCGACCAAATGCGTCAGGCTCACGTCCCAGCCGGTTTCCTCCCGCGTTTCGCGCAGGGCGGCGACGGGCAGGGATTCGCCCGGTTCAAGATGCCCGGCAGGCTGGTTGAGCACGCGCGCCCCGCGCACGTCTTCCTCGACCAACAGGAACTTCCCGGCGCGCGGCACGATGCAGGCAACCGTCACGTCGGGCCGCCAGATGGAGCCGTTTTGCGGATGGGCGGAAGTGGTCCGATTCATGCTTGAATGTTACACGAGCAGGCCTTACAAAGAGGCATTGCGCCCGCGGTACGGGCGCTATAATCGAAGCGGAAAACCGGTCCATGTCAACGATGTCGCAGCATACCGAACAAGAACATCAACGCGGCCTGGCGGTCGAGGAGGCGCGGCCGGAAGTCGCGCGCCCGCCGCTGTATCAAGTGGTGATCCTCAACGACGATTTCACGCCGATGGAATTCGTGGTGGCGGTGCTGGAGACGTTTTTCAGCATGAACCGCGAATTGGCCACGCAGGTCATGTTGCACGTGCATACGCGCGGCAAGGGCGTGTGCGGCGTGTTCACGCGCGAAGTCGCCGAAACCAAGGTCACCCAGGTCAACGAGTTCTCGCGTTCGCACCAGCATCCCCTGTTGTGCACGTTGGAAAAGGCGTAAAAGACCCTATCTAGGCTGTATTCCCTCTCCGAGTACATCATGTTCAGCAAAGACCTCGAACTCTCCATCGGCCAGTGCTACAAGGACGCGCGCGAGCAGCGTCACGAGTTCATGACCGTGGAACACCTGTTGCTGGCGCTGCTGGAGAATCCGTCCGCGTCGGCGGTGCTGCGCGCCTGCGGCGCGGACAGCGCCAGGCTCGGCAAGGACTTGAAAAACATCATCGTCGAAACCGTGCCGGTATTGCCGACCAACGACGAGCGTGACACGCAGCCAACGCTGGGCTTCCAGCGCGTCTTGCAGCGCGCCGTGTACCACGTGCAGTCCTCGGGCCGCAAGGAAGTCACCGGCGCCAATGTGCTGGTGGCGATCTTCGGGGAGAAGGATTCGCATGCGGTGTACTTCCTCAACCAGCAGGAAGTCTCGCGCCTGGACGTGGTCAATTACATCTCGCATGGCATTGCCAAGATCGGTCAGGAGAGCCACCCGCAATCCGCCAGCGAGCCGAGCAAGGAAGGCGAGGCCGGCGAAGAGCCGCACGGCAATCCACTCACCGATTTCGCGACGAACCTCAACGAACTTGCCAAGCAGGGCAAGATCGATCCACTGATCGGTCGTGCCGAGGAGGTCGAGCGCACGATCCAGGTGCTGTGCCGGCGACGCAAGAACAATCCGTTGTTCGTCGGCGAGGCCGGTGTCGGCAAGACCGCGCTCGCCGAAGGCCTGGCCAAGCGCATCGTCGAGGGCGACGTGCCCGAGGTGCTCAAGACCTGCACGATCTACGCGCTGGACATGGGCGCGCTGGTTGCCGGCACCAAGTACCGCGGCGATTTCGAAAAGCGCCTCAAAGGCGTGATCGCGGAGCTGAAAAAACAGCCGCACGCGGTGCTGTTCATCGACGAAATACACACCATCATCGGCGCGGGCTCGGCGTCGGGCGGCACCATGGATGCGTCCAACCTGATCAAGCCGATGCTTGCCTCGGGTGAGATCCGCTGCATCGGTTCGACCACGTTCCAGGAATTCCGCGGGGTGTTCGAGAAAGATCGCGCGCTGGCGCGGCGCTTCCAGAAGATCGATGTCGTCGAACCCAGTGCCGGCGAGACGGTGGAAATCCTCAAGGGCCTCAAGTCGCGCTTCGAGGAACACCACAAGGTCACATACAGTGCCGAGGCGCTGAAGGCTGCCGTGGATTTGTCGATGAAGCACATCGGCGACCGCCTGTTGCCGGACAAGGCCATCGACGTGATCGACGAGGCCGGTGCGCGCCAGCGCCTGTTGCCGGAAAACGAGCGCAAGGCCGTGGTCGATGTGCCCGAGATCGAGTACATCGTCGCGCGCATGGCGCGGATTCCGCCGAAGCAGGTTTCCGCCTCGGATCGCGACGTGCTCAGAAACCTCGACCGCAATCTGAAGATGGTCGTGTTCGGCCAGGACCAGGCCATCGACGCGCTTGCCGCCTCGATCAAGATGGCGCGCTCGGGTCTGGGCAATTCGCAAAAACCGATCGGCGCGTTCCTGCTCGCCGGTCCGACCGGCGTGGGCAAAACCGAGGTTACGCGTCAACTTGCCTTGCAGCTCGGCATCGAGCTGGTGCGATTCGACATGAGCGAATACATGGAATCGCATTCGGTGTCGCGCCTGATCGGCGCGCCGCCGGGCTATGTCGGCTTCGATCAGGGTGGCCTGCTTACCGAACAGATCGTCAAGCATCCGCATAGTGTGCTGCTGCTCGACGAGATCGAGAAGGCGCATCCGGATGTCTACAACATCCTGTTGCAGATCATGGACCACGGCAAGCTCACCGACACCAACGGACGCGAGGCGAATTTCCGCAACGTCATCGTGGTGATGACGACGAATGCCGGTGCCGCGCAGGCGGCACGCCGCACGATAGGCTTTGTCGAGCAGAACCATTCGCCGGACGCGATGGAAACGATCCGCAAGGCGTTCGCGCCGGAATTCCGCAACCGACTGGATGCGATCATCCAGTTCGCGTCGCTCGACATGGAGCACATCCTGCGCGTGGTCGACAAATTCCTGATCGAGCTTGAGACGCAGTTGCAGGAGAAGCACGTGTCGCTGAATGTCGACGCCGACGCGCGGCGCTGGCTGGCCGAGCACGGCTTCGACCCGCAGATGGGCGCGCGGCCGATGGCACGCACGATCCAGGACAGCGTCAAGCGCCCGCTCGCCGACGAACTGCTGTTCGGCAAGCTTGCCGACGGTGGCAGGGTCTATTTGGGCGTCAAGGACGGCAGACTCGACGTGCGCATCGAAGCCGACGAGAAGCTGCCGGCCATTGTCGAGTAATTCGGGTCGAGTAACTTCCGGCGATATTGAAAGCAAAACGGCGGCCATGGGCCGCCGTTTTCATGTCAGTGCACCGC
The DNA here is from genome assembly GCA_025934455.1 of Rudaea sp. The sequence goes on along the minus strand of JAICYA010000040.1, from coordinate 5,689 downwards.
AGTCATTTCATGCGGTACGTGATCCGCCCCTTGGTCAGATCGTAGGGCGTCATTTCCACCTTGACCTTGTCGCCGGTCAGGATGCGGATGTAATTCTTGCGCATGCGCCCGGAAATGTGCGCGGTCACGATGTGGCCGTTTTCCAGTTGCACGCGGAACATGGTGTTGGGCAGGGTGTCGAGCACCGTGCCTTCCATTTCGATTTGGTCGTCTTTGGCCATTGGCTCTCTGTTTCGGGGCTGAGGCTGTGCCCGCGGCGCGGCATTCTACTACACGAAGGTGCCACGGCGCCGCGACAGTCGGCAAGTCAGGCCAATTCGCGCGCTGTCGACAGCGGCCAGCGCTCATGCCAGGAGCCGCTGCGAAACGCCACGGCACTGGCCTTGGCGACGTAGTTCACGAATTTTGCGCGCGGCATGGTAAAGGCTCCCATGGTCATCAGATGCTCGGAGGCGACCTGGGCATCGAGCAAGGCGAAATCCCATTCGCGCAGGACGCGGCACAGGGCGATCAGGGCGACTTTCGAGCCATTGGTTTCGGCGCTGAACATGGATTCGCCGAAGAACATGCGCCCGATCGCGACGCCGTAGATGCCGCCGGCCAGTGTGTTGCCGTCGTAAACCTCGACCGAGTGCGCGTGGCCCAGCGAGTGCAACCAGCAGTAGGCCGAGTAGATTTCAGACGTGATCCAAGTGCCGGTTTGGGTCGCGCGTGGAGCGGCACAGGCGCGCATCACGCCCGCGAAGTTGCGGTCGGCCGCGATCGTCCAATCGCAATGCCGCAACCAGCGTTTCAGTCGCGTCGAAACGTGGACGCGATCCGTCGCAAACACGGTGCGCGGGTCGGGCGACCACCACAGGATCGGCTGGCCTTCCGAATACCAGGGGAAAATCCCGTGTCGGTAGGCGTCGAGCAGGCGTTCGGGCGAAAGATCGCCGCCGGCGGCAAGCAGTCCGTCCGGTTCTCGGAACGCGGATTCAACCGGCGGGAACGAATCGAGACTGCCGGGCTGCAGGATTGGAATGCGGATCATGCCGGTTCCGCATACGGCGAATGCGCCAGTAATTCGTCGCCATAGGCGTGCAGAGCCTGGCTCTCGCGTGCGAGCGCATCCGCGATGGCGGCCCGGAAGCGGAGGTCGGCAACGTAGTGGAACGAATGCGTCGCAGCCGGCAGGAATCCACGCGCAAGCTTGTGCTCGCCCTGCGCGCCCGGCTCGAAGCGCCGCAAACCATGGCGCAGGCAATAATCGATGCCCTGGTAGTAGCACACTTCGAAGTGCAGGCCGGGGATGACTTCCGTGCAGCCCCAGTAACGCCCGTACAGCGTGTCGTGGCTGCGCAGTAGCAGGGCGGCCGCGATCAGGTCCACTCCGCGCCAGGCGAGTACCGCAAGCACGCGATCCGGCATGGCGCGCCCGAGATGACGGAAAAATTTCAGTGTCAGCGCCGGATAATTGCCTTTCTCGTCAAATGTCGCCGAATAGAACAGATGGATGCGTCGCCAGGTTTCGGCATCGATTTCATCGCCTCGGCGAATCTCGCAACGCACGCCAGCCGCTGCGACGTGCGTGCGTTCCTGGCGTATGTTCTTGCGCTTCTTCGGTTTCAGCGCAGCGAGGAAATCGTCGAAATCGCGCCAACCGCCCGATTCAATCGGTTTGTTCACCCAGTGGAATTGCCAATCGAATCGCGGCAGCCACTCGCCGCGTTCGGCTAACGCCTTGGCGTCGGCGTCCGTGCAGAAATTCAGGTGTGCCGACGACAACTCGAGCCGGTCGCATTCGGCCCGGATTGCATCGATCAGATTCCCGCGCAACGCGGGAGCGCCGAGCAGGCGCGGCCCCGCGACGGGCGAATAGGGCACGGCGCACAGCAGTTTCGGGTAGTAGTCCAGGCTGTTGCGCGCGTAGGCGTGCGCCCACGACCAGTCGAACACGAACTCGCCGTGGGAGTTGGTTTTCAGGTACAACGGCGCGGCAGCGGCGAGTTTGCCGTTTTCATAAATGCCCAGATGATGCGCCCGCCAGCCATGTGTGGCATCAAGACAGCCGTGTTCCTCCAGGCCGGAAAGGAAAGCATGATCGAGGAAGGGATTGTCGTCGGGGAGCAGGGCGTTCCAGTCTGCGGCAGGGATTTCGCTCAGCCGTGGATGAATCCTGACTGCAAGCCGTTCCGACATCGGCTTCTCATGCAAGGCCCAATTTGTCCAGGTATTTCTCCGCATCCAGCGCTGCCATGCAGCCGAAGCCGGCAGAGGTAACGGCCTGGCGGTAGACCTGGTCGGCCACGTCGCCGGCCGCGAACACGCCGGGCACGCTGGTCGCCGTGGCGCCGCCGTCGAGCCCGGATTTGATCGTGATGTAGCCGTTTTTCATCGCGAGTTGTCCCTCGAACAGCGCGGTGTTCGGGGTGTGCCCGATCGCGACGAACAGGCCGGTGATCGCGATGTCGTGGGTGGAACCGTCCAACATGGATTTGACGCGCACGCCGGTGACGCCGGTGCCGTCGCCGAGCACTTCGTCGACATGGTGGTTCCAGACGATTTCCACTTTTCCACTTTGCTGCTTGGCCAGGAGTTTGTCCTGCAGGATCTTCTCCGCCTTGAACTTGTCACGGCGATGCACGACGGTGACTTTCTTGGCGATGTTGGCCAGGTACAGCGCTTCTTCGACCGCCGTGTTGCCGCCGCCGATCACGGCGACGTGCTGGTCGCGGAAGAAGAAGCCGTCGCAGGTGGCGCAGGCGGAAACGCCCTGGCCCTTGAACTTGTCCTCGGATTCGATGCCGAGGTACTTCGCCGTGGCACCGGTGGCGATGACCAGCGCGTCGCAAGTGTATTCGCCGTTGTCGCCGACGAGGCGGAACGGCCGCTGCGACAGGTCCGCCGTGTGGATATGGTCGAACACCATGGCGGTAGCGAAACGTTCGGCGTGCTTCTGCATGCGCTCCATCAGCGCCGGACCTTGCAGGCCTTCCACGTCGCCCGGCCAGTTGTCGACGTCGGTCGTCGTCATCAATTGGCCGCCTTGCTGCAGCCCGGTGATGAGCGTGGGCTTCAGGTTGGCGCGCGCGGCGTAGACGGCAGCCGTATAGCCGGCGGGCCCGGAGCCGAGGATGATCAGGCGCGAATGCTTGGGTGTGCTCATGTATAATTTTCGACAGGCAGTTGGGATGGGCCAAGAGACCCGAAGAATGGGGCGACTCTTGCGCCGAATCAAGCCCAAGAATCTGCAAGTCCAAGAATCTATCAGACCCGGAGTCATCCATGCGCATCGGCGTTCCTTCCGAAACCAAAACCCTCGAGGGCCGCGTCGCCCTCGTCCCCGCCGCCTGCGCCGATCTCGTGCGCCGCGGCCATGAAGTATTCGTGCAGGAAGGCGCCGGCACCAAGAGCGGCTTTACCGACGACGAATACCGCCGTGTCGGCGTGCATATCGCGCCAACGGCGAAGAAGCTGTACGAGAAGGGCGAGTTGATCGTGAAGGTCAAGGAGCCCATCGCGGGCGATTTGAAACTGCTGCGCAAGGATCATCTGCTGTTCTGCTACTTGCATCTGGCGCCCGAGCCCAAGCTCACCAAGCAACTGCTCGACATCGGTTTGACCGGCGTGGCGTTCGAATCCGTGCAGGAAGCCGATGGCTCGTTGCCGCTGCTGGCACCGATGTCGATCATCGCCGGGCGCATCGCCGTGCAGGTCGGCACGACTCTTCTGCATCAGCCCGCGGGCGGCAAGGGCAAGCTGCTCGGCGGCCTGCCGTCGACCGAGCGCGGCAAGGTCGTGGTGCTGGGTGCCGGTGCGGCCGGCGGCAATTCCGCGTCCCTGGCGGCAGCCGGCGGCGCGAACGTCGTGGTCTTCGACAAGCGCCAGGATCGCCTTGCCCAGATGATGGCGCTTGGTACCAACGTGACCGCGTTGTATCCCTACGAGGAATACGTGGCGCGCGAAGTGCGCGACGCCGACCTCGTCATCGGTGCGGTGCTGATCCCCAGCGCCAAGGCGCCGCACGTGGTTACCCGCGAGATGGTCAAGACCATGGAGCCGGGCAGCGTGCTGGTGGATATTTCCATCGACCAGGGTGGCTGCTTCGAGACCTCGAAGCCGACGACCTATGCCGACCCCACCTACCTCGTCGATGGCGTGACGCACTTTGCCGTGACCAACATGCCCGGCGCCGTGCCGCAAACGTCCTCTCAGGCAATCTGCGCTGCTATCCTGCCGTATGTACAGCGATTGGCCAGCGACAAGCACTGGCGCAAGTTCGCGCCGCTGGCCAGCGGCATCAACGTCGAGAACGGCAAGATCGTGCACCCGGCGTTGAAAGGAATGAAATTATCTTGAAAACAATAGCCTAAAAGCTGAATTTCAAGTAGATTCACGCGGTGGCGCGCGATTCCAGGAATAAATCCGGCGGCGATCCGTCCGAAGCGATGCAGCGGCGGCTGCGCGAAGCCGCGTTCTTGCTGCTCGCGCCGGTCGCCGTCTATCTGTTCCTGTGCCTGATCACCTACAGCACGGACGATCCGGGCTGGAACCATGCCGCCGCACACGCGCAACAGGTGCAGAACCTCGGCGGGGCGGTTGGTGCGTGGATCGCCGACATAGCCTTCTCGCTGTTCGGTTTCCTGGCCTACGCGTTCCCGCTGCTGTTGTTCACGGTCGGGCTGGCCTTGTTCCGCGTACCCGGCACCGAACAGAAATCCTCGCTGGAACCAACGCTGCGCCTGATCGGTGGTGTGGCGTTCTTCATCGGCGGTACGGGCCTTGCCCACCTGCAGCTTTCCGCTGTCGGCATGCCGCCTGGAATTGGCGCCGGCGGCGTGCTCGGTGAAATCGTCGGCGGGCAACTGCAGCGCGGCTTCGGCCATCTCGGCGCCAGTTTGTTCCTGCTCGCGATCTTCCTGGTCGCCCTGACCCTGGCGACCGGGATTTCCTGGTTCCGCGTGATGGACGCGATCGGTCGCGGCACGCTCGTCGTGTTCGGCTGGCTCGGCGCGAGCACGCGCAAGGCTGCCGACATCCGCGTTGCGCGCGCCGCGCGCAGCGCGCGCGAAGAAACGCGCAAGATCGAGACCGTCAAGCAATCGCGGCGCGAGCCGATCAAGATCGAACCCACGCTGGCGCCCATCGAAAAAAGCAGGCGCGCCGAAGCCGAGCAGCAGATTCCGCTGTTCTCGGGCATCGCCAATTCCGACCTGCCGCCGCTGTCCCTGCTCGACGAGCCGCAGCAGCAGGTCAAGGGTTATTCCGAGGAAACCCTCGAGGCGCTGTCGCGCCAGGTCGAACTCAAGCTCAAGGATTTCCGCATCGATGCGCACGTCGTCGGTGTGTTCCCGGGGCCGGTGATCACGCGCTTCGAGTTGCAGCCGGCGGCCGGCATCAAGGGCTCGCAGATCAGCAACCTCGACAAGGACATCGCGCGCGGGCTGTCGGTGGTCAGTGTGCGCGTGGTCGACGTGATTCCGGGCAAATCGGTGATCGGTCTGGAAATCCCGAACGTGAACCGCGAGATCGTTTACTTGTCGGAAATCCTGCGTTCGGAAAAGTACGACACGGTCAAATCGCCGCTGGCGCTCGCGCTCGGCAAGGATATCGGCGGGCGTGCGGTGGTCGTGGATTTGGCCAAGATGCCACACCTGCTCGTTGCCGGTACCACCGGCTCGGGCAAATCGGTGGCGCTGAATGCGAT
>JAICYA010000062.1 GCA_025934455.1 Rudaea sp. | reverse complement strand
CCGGCAGTTCGGCGAGCACGCGCAGGCGTTGGCCGCATTCGACCAGCTCGTCGCGTTGCGCCCCGATGACGCAATGCTGCGCCGGCATCGCGGTCAGCAACTGGAATTCCTTGGTCGTCTTGTCGAGGCCGAGGTGGAGTACAGGGCCTGCCTCGCGCGTCTTCCCGGGTACGGCCGCGCGGCGTATTCCCTGGTGCGCCTGCGCAAGCAATCCCGCGACGATCCCCATCTGGCGATGATCGAGACCGGCCTGCGGCAAACACGTCCTGACAGTGCGGCACATGCCGATTTCGACTTTGCCCGCTACCACGTGCTGGAGGATCTCGGCCAGACCGAAGTGGCGTGGCAGGCGTTGGCAACGGCCAATGCCGCGATGCACGCACTCGCCGCCGCGGATGTGGCGCGCGAACTCGCCGGTACGCAACTTTTTTGCGAACAAGTCGCGGCGCGGCCGCCCCGCGTGGCGAGCGTCCGCCAGGATGGTCCGCGCCCGATCTTCATCATCGGCCTGCCGCGTTCCGGCACCACGCTGCTCGAACGCATGCTCGCCAATCACAGCCAGGTCGCCAGCGCCGGCGAGCTCACCGATTTCGGGCGGCAGCTGCTGCGCGTCGCGAATACCGCTCCCAGTTGGGACGCGGACTTCTTCGCGCGCCAGTTGGGATTGGATTTCGCCGAAGTGGGACGCGGCTATCTCGCGCAGACGCGCTGGCGCGCAAGCGGCAAGCCGTTCTACATCGACAAGCGGCCCGGAAATTACCTGGTGGCCGGCCTGATCCACGCCGCGCTACCGGAGGCGAAGATCCTGCATCTGGTCCGCGATCCGATGGATGTTGCCTTCAGTATCTGGCGCGCGCGCTTCGGCAGCACCTACGCGTGGAGCTACGATTTCAGGGCGCTCTCGACGCATTACGGGCAATACCGCCGCTTGATGGGCACCTGGCATGCGGCCTACCCGGGTGCGATCCTCGACGTGGCCTACAGCGATCTGGTCGGCACACCGGCGGCGATGCTGCGCCATGTCCTGCAGCATTGCGGACTCGCCTGGGAAGAAGGCTGTGAAGACATCACCCGCAACACGTTGCCGGTTTCGACCCTGAGTTCGGCGCAGGTGCGCGAACCCCTGCACACCCACGCGCTCGGACATTGGCGCCGCTACGCCGATCAGTTGGAACCGTTGCGGCAGCTGCTGCAAAACGTTGTTTGAGTAGCTGGAAACGCGTCGGGCCCGCTCGTTTCCGAACGGGCCCGACGTGATGATGCATGGCCGGTCAGGTACCGGATTTGTGCTGCGATGCCAGACCACAATCCTTCGCCAGGAAATCGACGATGAGATTGAGCACCTGGCGCTGCTGGCTGGGATACCACGGCATGCTGTGCTGCATGTCCGGAATCCACTCGTACTTGGCCGCCACCTTGTCCTTCACGGCTTCGTAGAACGGATGCGCGTGCACCGCCGGCGGCGTGCGCACGTCGCGGGTGCCGTCGAACAACAGGATCGGCAGATGAACCTTGTCCGCGTTCTGAATCGGATCCATGCCGGTGACGGTCTTGCCCTGGATGATGCGCTGGATGCGGTTATCGCTCCATGAAGTACCCAGCCGACCCAGGTCGGCGACGGGTGCGCCGGCAATCGCGCACTGGAACGGCGAAGGCGAGCGCACCGAAGCGGCGACCGCGGCAAAACCGCCGTAGGAATAACCGAAGATGGCGATGTCGCCTTTCCTGGTATAGCCCTGCGCAACCAGCCACGCGGCGCCGTCATCCAGGTCGTCCGACATGGTCAGGCCCCACTGTTTGTCGCCGGCCAGCCACAGCTTGCGGCCCAGGCCTTCCGAACCGCGATAGTTGGGACGCAGCACCGCATAGCCGCGCGAGGTGAGCATGGCCACCCAGCCGGTCGGATCCCAGCCCATATAGTCGCGGGCCCAAGGACCGCCGTGCGGCATCACCACGGCCGGCGCGGGCGCGTCGCCCTTCTTCCAACCCGTTGGCAGGTCGAGAACCGCGGGGATTTCCATGCCGTCGCGGGCTTTGTACGTGACCCAGCTTTGTTCGCCGCTCAGGCCGGGCTTGATCCACGGGCGCTGGCTGCCGAGATTCGCGACCTTTTTCTTGTCCAGCAGCAAGTGATACGCCTGCGGCGTGCTGCCGCTGACGGTGGTGAACAATACCTTGGACAAGTCGTCCGTATAGTCTGAGATATGCACTTGCTGGCCCGGGAATGACTTCTCCAGGCTAAGCTGGATACTGCGCAAACCGGGATCGACGTAGGTCGTTTGCAAGTATGGGCCGCTCACGGTGAAGCCGATCACCTGGTTGAAATTGCTGCGCCGCTTGCTGAACACCAGGCCGGAGATCGAATAATCCTTGTCGGCGACCACGGGCTCGGCGTCGAATTTTTGCGTCGCCGGGTCGTACAGCATGGCCTGGACCTTGTCCGAAAACTGGTCGGTCAGCACGTAGTACTTGTGCGTTGCATCGTCGACGCCGACCACGCTCACCTCATGCCGGTCGGACAGCTTGGACGCCAACGGCGCCTGCGCCACGAACTCGCCGGTCTTGGGATCGAGGATCAGGTAGCGCAATTCGTAGTCGCTGCCGACCGGCTCGACGTCGGACTTGACCAAGACCTTGCCGTCGCGCGGATCGAACAGCGCCGGCGTCGTGCGCGTACTGCCCTTGAATAGCAGCTTCACATCGCCGGTCTTGAGGTTGTACAGGTAGTAATTCGCCATGAAACTGGTGCCGCCCAGGCGCTGGATGATCACGTTGTCCGGATCCAGCGGCAGCATGTTGACCAGGCTCGCGGTACCCGCGAGCCCCAGGCATATCTCGGTGTTCTTGCTCAAGCCGAGACTGCGCTGTTCGCTCTTGAACGCCTCCTCGATTTTCTTCTGATCGGTGCCGGTCAGATAAACCTTGGTGACGAAGGTTTCGGTGGCGCCGACGGCCTTGCCCTCGCCGCAGCCGCTGAGCTGGCCCGTCCATTTTTGCTGCGCGGCGACGAGAATCTTGTCCGCCTTCAGAGCGGACGCAAAGATGAATTTCATGTGCTCGCCCGACGGCGTGGCGATGGTTGGCGCAGACAGCGAATCGGTGTTCCACGTCGCGAGCGCGGTGTCGTCCTTGTTGGTCGGCGACGGAATCAGGCCGACCAGGTGCTTACCGTCCGGAGTCATGGTGACGGACTGCAGGGCGGGCAGGCGGGCGAGATCCTCGATCGGGATCGCATCGGACGCCAGGACGGAATTTTGGCTCATGGCCATGGCCAGCGCGCTGCCGAGCAGGGCGCCGAAAAGTGTGCGTCGCATATCTGTTACTCCCGAGTCTGTTGCGGTTGCATTCGTGGCCGCGGAAACGCGAACGTGTCGTGGCCAATCGGTGGCGCCGATTCTAACAGGTGAGGCAATGCCTGTCGGCCACAAGCCGCGTGGCACGCTCACACGCCTGAAATCCGCGCAAAAAAAGAGGCGGCCCTTGGGCCGCCTCCGCTAAGGTGTTGCAGACTTGCTCTATCAGAAATTGTAATTGCCGCGCAGGAAGAACGTGCGGCCGAACCAGTCGTACTGCGAAGCGTCGATCGGCGTGTTGCCGACGCGGCCATTGGGATCCACGCCCGTCGAAACCATGTCCGGCGCCTTGTCGAACAGGTTGCGGATGCCGAACGTCACGCCCCACTTGCCGGCATCGTAACCCACCGACACGCTGTGCAAGAACTGCCACTTGGCCGTGATGTCGCGGAACGCGCCAGGATAACCCTGGTAGGTCAAAGTGTTGCTGAGATCCCGGTTGCGCGTGGTGCTGACGTACGTACCCTGCCAGCTGTAGGTCCAGTCACCGCGCTTCAAGGCGACGTGGGCAAGGCCGTAGGTCTTCGGGCTGCCGATATTGCCCACGCGGTTCGAGTCGGTGAACCCGCTGTCCGCGGCCGAACTGAACAACTGCGTGGTGTCCTCCAGCGTGTATGTCACTTCCGCGTCGGCGGTGATCTTGCCGAACGAGAAGTCGTCGCTGTAGTTCATCTGCAGGTCGTAGCCGCGGTTGCGCTCGCCATTGATGTTGATGTACGTGGCGTGGATATCCGTGATCATGTTCGGATGACCCGGATCGCTCGGCGAATTGCGGTGCAGCAGGTCGCAAAATGCGTTGGGATACACTGCTCGACCATAGCATCCAAAGACAATGTCGGAAGCGCTGAGCGTGCTGATTTCGCCACGGATGTGGTAGTCGAAATAATCCAGGGCCATGTTGAAGTTGCCCCAGGTTGGGGTCCACACCAGACCCAACGACTTGGCCCGCGATTTTTCGGGAGTCAGGAAGCCCTTTCCGCCGCCCTGGAAGACGGTGGCCGAACCATTGCCGCTCGCGGCATAGTCGCTCGGGATGCCGGCCGCCGCACAGTTGGCGCGCAGGAAGGTGTTGCTGCTGTCTCCCCACTGGATGCACGGATCGATGCCGGTCTGTCCGAGGAATCCGCTCTGGTTGCCGAGGTACAGTTCGTACAACTGCGGGGCACGGTAGGAGGTACCCATGGTGCCGCGCGCACGCCAGGTCGGGGTGATCTGCCAGCTCAGGCCGTATTTCCAGACATTGCTGGAATCGCCCACGCTGGAGTACTTGAACTCGCGCGCGGACATGTCGGCCGACAGCGACTCGACTCCCGGCAGCCCCTTGAGGATCGGAATATTCACTTCGCCGAAGATCTCGTGGACGTGATCCGAACCCTTGGTCTGCTGTGCCGAGCTATAGCCCCACTCGTAACCGGCCGAATTGTTCGGGTCTGGCTGGTCGTTGATGCTGTAACGGCGGAATTCGGCGCCGAACGCGCTGTTGACGTCGCCCGCGGGCAGGGTGAACAGGTTGCCGGTGAACACAGCATTCAGTGTGGACTGGGTGTAGGTCGTGTTGCCCTGCGTCTGCAGACCCACGGCATCGATCAGCTTGTTCATGCACGAACCGTTCAGTACGCACGGCTCGAAGTAGTTGATCGGCGGCAGGTCGAGGGTGTTGGCCGGCTCACTCAAGTCGCCGCTGACGCGCGCGTCGATGCCCAGGTGGCCGTAGTTGCCGCTGGAACGACTATGCGTGCCATTGACCTGCCACGACCAGCTGCTCGATCCAAAGCCGCCGTCCAACTGGCTGCGGAAGTAGTAGTAGTTGACCGTCTCATGGTTGTTCGAGGTGAACGGCATGATCGGCTCGTAGTAATCGCTGTCGCCCGGGTTGAAGACGATCGGGAAAAACTGCCGGAAGCCCTGGGTGTTGGTCTGCCGATGGTTGTACAGGAACTGGTTGGTCCAGTTGATGTTGTTGCCGAACGTGAACAGGCTGCTGGCGTAGAAGCTCGAATTGCGGTTCTTGTTGAGAGCCCAAGTGTCGCCGTAGAACGGGAAGTTGAGCTGATCCTCGTAATAGGCGCCGCCATTCGGATTGTTGGCGTAGTTCTTGGTCGGATACGGCCGCGGGTGATAGCCCGGGAAGGGTCCGACGGTACTGCCGTCCACGGATGGCACGTAGCGGGTGTTCGCGTTGAAATAGCGGATGATCGAATTGGCGTACAGGTTGTTGCAGCCCGAAAGCGACGTGCCTTGCGTGACCGAATGATCGGCGCGATCGATGCGCTTGCCATCCGTGCCCCAGATCAGGTCGTTGCTGCAATCCAGGAAGTCGCGGTCGCCGACGCGCAGCGGCATCTGTTCCTGGAATTGCGCGGCAACCAGGATGTTGCCGTTGTCGAAATTCCAGCCATTGCCGAGCGAGGCGGTGTACTGGTCGCCGCCGCCGTGTTGGGTCTGGCCGGTCGCGGCCTGCATCTCGAAATGATCCATGCGCTTCTTGGTGATCAGGTTGACCACGCCGGAAATGGCGTCGGAACCGTAGATCGAGGACGAACCGTCCTTCACGATTTCGATGCTTTGCAGGATGACTTCGGGAACGACGTTCAGGTCGAAGCCGATACCGGTCTGGCCTTGCGTGCCGGATGGGCCGGGGCGCTGGCCGTCCATCAGCACCAGCGTGCGGTTGGAGCCAAGGCCGCGCAGATTGATGGTCTGGATGCCCGTACCGCCACCCACGACAAAGCCGCTGAACTGGTTGTTGATCTGCGTGGAGCCGCCGGCGATGGCGGTTGATTGCAGCAGGTTGGCGGTGCCGAAAGCACCCGCCGCGATGTCGGCCTTGATGTCGACCGTCTGCACCGGCGACGTCGTCTCGTAGTCAGGGCGCTTTACCAGCGAGCCGGTGACCGTGACGGTTTCAAGTTTGGCGGCTTCCTTCTTGTCCTTGTCGGTCTGTTGCGTCTGCGCGGCCTGGTTACCGCTGTCTTGCGCATACACCGACGCCAGCGGCATCGCCGCCACGGTCAACCCCATGATAATCGAGGATACAAGCAACTTTCTTTTCATGATTTACTCCAAAAATTCAGTCGGACTTTATGGCCGATCATGGCAGCGGCAGACTGCGCACAATCCGAGCGTGCAGCGAATTCTTTAACCCGACAAACGGACCCAGATTCCCCACGCGCGCAAGCTCGCCCCCAGCCAGCGGCTACAGCAAGCCTCCTGACCGTAACAAATTATTAACCGGCCTGTCAATTTTTTACGTTTGGTTTTTGACGTTCGGATCGAGCAGCATGGCCCATCCCGGGGAGCCGGCCTCGACCGTGACTATGGTTTGTTTTCAATCGCGCCCGGCGCGCACTAAACTACGACGGTTGGTGGAAGCACCGGGTCACCCGGACGGCGGTGTTTTTCCTGTAAGTCACAAACTGCGGTTTCGCGCGCTGCCGCCCACCGCCTTTCGGAGATTACCCATGCGTACACCCGTTTTCCCCGCCCTGTTGGCGCTCGGCCTGCTCGCCGGCTGCAATTCGCAACCGCAACCGGCCGCGCCGGTCGCACCGCAGATCGCGAACAGCGTCAGCGGCACGATCATGCTGCGCGAGCCGCGCGCGCTCGGCGACAATGCCCGCGCCGAACTGAAGGTGATCGATGTCTCGCAGCCGGACACGCCGCTGGCGCAGATCACCATCGAACATGCCAATCATCCGCCGATCAGCTTCAACCTGCCGATCGACCCCAAGGCTGTCGACCCGCTGCGCACCTATGCAGTGGACGCCAAGTTGATCGACGGCGAACGCCGTTTCCTGCCGGTGCTGCAATATCCCGTGTTGACCAAGAAGTCGCCATCGGTGGTCCAGATCATCCTGTCGCCGGAGCCCACCCCGGCGGAGAAGATGTACGAAGCCTACAAGAAGGCCTTCGCCGAGATCGGCACGTTCAAATCCGTGAGCGGCGGCGGCCAGACGCCGAATACCTCGACCGCCTGGGACGCCTTCTACAGCAATGGCAAGGTCAAGGTCATCCGCGAAATCACCGATCTCTACGACGACAAGGCCAATGAAACCGGCCGCGTCGTGATTCGCATGGCCTATCAGAACGACAAGCCCTGGGTCGTGGTGAAGGAAGAATCCAGCGGCGAGGGTGCGCGTCCATCGGCGGTCACGAAGGTCGGTTGGGACGACAGCGGCGCCTTGGTCCTGAAGGACAAGATGGCCGGCGGCGCCAGTCAGGCCACGCCCGAAGAAGCCAATGCACTGTACCAGCACGCCGTGCAGGCACTGGCCCAGGCGCAGGCGAAAGTGCCGAAGCCGAAATAAGCAATTTCAGTCGCGCGGCTGCTTCAAGCCGCGCGGCGGCGCAGATGCACCAGCAACAGCGAGATGGCCGCTGGCGTGACGCCGGAGATACGTTGCGCCTGACCGATGGTCTGCGGGCGACCGCGCACGAGTTTCTGCATCACTTCCGCAGACAGGCCGCGCACCGCCGCGTAATCGAACGCCGCGGGGATTTTGGTTGCCTCGTGGCGACGCTGGCGTTCGATTTCATCGTTCTGTCGATCCAGATAGCCGGAATACTTCGCCGCGATCTGCACCTGTTCGGCGACTTGACGCTCCTCGACAGCGGGACCGAGCGCCGGCACCTGCATGAGCTTGTCGTAATCCAGTTCGGGCCTGCGCAATAGATCCAGCGCATTCGTTTCGCGCGACAGTGGCACGCTCAGCGTTGCTTCGATCTCGCGTCCCAACGCATTGCCCGGTGCGGCCCAGAGGCCGCGCAGGCGTTCGGTTTCGCGCGCGATCGCGTCGCGCTTGCGGCAGAATGCGGCGTGGCGGGTGGCATCCACGCTGCCCAGCCCGAATCCCCTGTCGGTCAGGCGAAGATCGGCATTGTCCTCGCGCAGATGCAGGCGGTATTCCGCACGTGAGGTGAACATCCGATACGGTTCGCTGGTGCCGTTCGTGATCAGGTCGTCGATCAATACGCCGATGTAGGCCTCGTCGCGGCGCGGCGTCCACGGCGCCTTGTCCTGCGCCGCGCGCGCGGCATTGATGCCGGCGACGATGCCCTGCGCGGCGGCTTCTTCGTATCCGGTCGTGCCATTGATCTGACCGGCGAAATACAGCCCCTCGATCGCCTTGGTTTCCAGCGATGCCTTCAGTCCACGCGGGTCGAAGTAATCGTATTCGATGGCATAGCCGGGCCGGGTGATGTGCGCGTTCTCGAACCCGCGGATGCTGCGCACCAGTTCCACCTGCGCGTCGAACGGCAACGACGTGGAAATGCCGTT
>JAICYA010000333.1 GCA_025934455.1 Rudaea sp. | reverse complement strand
CCGCGACGAGAACATCGTCGAAGGCGTTGTGCACCTGCGGTCGGTTCAGCGCCACGCGCGCGACGGCGCGTTCGATGGTGATGTCGAGCGATGCGGTCATGCACGATCCTGCCGGCTCAGCGAGATATGGATGATAGCGGGTTGCTAAACTATCGGCATGCCGCTGCTGCGCCTTTATCTTCGCGTGATTGCCTTGCTGGCCCCGGAGAAATGGCTGGCCGTTGCGCTCGCAGTCGCGGACCGGATCCTTGTGTTGAACGATGGCGAACTGGTCGAGCAGGGACGTTACGCCGAACTCGTCGCGCGTGGCGGTCTGTTTGCCGAACTCGACGCTTCGGGCCGCTTCGTGCCGGATGCCGAGGATCCGGCCGACAGCTACGCCGAGCCGACCTTGACTGCCTTATGAACGCCCGCGGCAGCCCGGCTTGCGTTCGTAAATGCGAACCATTATCATTTGCAGAGACTATCGGGATACTACTGCCATGCTGAACCGGATTTGCCTTTGCCTGCTGCTGACCGCGACCACCGCAGCGTGGGCGGCCGATTTGCCCGAGTTCCAGCTAACCATCAAGGGTCAGAAATTCGAGCCGGCGCAGTTGACCGTACCTGCCAATACCAAGTTCAAGTTGCGCGTCACCAACGCCGACACGACGCCATCGGAATTCGAGAGCAGCGAGTTCAACCGCGAAAAAATCGTCCTGCCGAACAGTACCATCACGGTGTTCGTCGGCCCGCTGGACAAGGGCAGCTACAAGTTCTTCGACGATTTCCACCAGGACACCGGCAAGGGTGTCCTCGTGGTGGAGTAAGGCCATGCTCGGCGTCGCACTGCTGGTGTTCCGCGAAGTCCTGGAAGCGGCGCTGATCGTCACCATCGTCGCGGCGGCCACGCGTGGCGTCGTTGGTCGCGCGCGCTTCATCGGCGGCGGCATCGGCTTGGGCATCGTCGGCGCGATCGTGGTTGCGCTGTTCGCCGGCGCCATTGAAGAAGCGGTCGGCGGTTCCGGCCAGGAGTTGTTCAACGCCTGCGTGCTGCTCGCCGCCGTGCTGATGATCGGCTGGCACGTGATCTGGATGTCCAGCCACGGCCGCGAACTGGCGCAGCAGATGCAATCGGTCGGCCACGCGGTGAAGGCGGGATCGAGTTCCCTGGCGATGTTGCTCGCCGTGGTCGCGCTGGCCGTGTTGCGCGAAGGTTCCGAGATCGTGCTGTTCCTGTACGGAATGGCAGCCGGTGGCGCGGGCAGGGCGGACTTGCTGCTCGGCGTGCCGCTCGGCATTGCCGGCGGAAGCCTCGTCGGCTTCGCGCTGTATTTCGGCCTGTTGCGCATACCGCTGCGGCATTTCTTCACGGCGACGAACTGGATGCTGGTACTGCTCGCTGCAGGCCTCGCGTCCACGGCGGCGCGCTTCCTGATCCAGGCGAACTGGCTGCCGGCCTGGGACAATCAGGTCTGGAACACCTCGGCGTTGCTCGACAACGGTTCGGTCGTCGGCCAGGCGCTGCACATCCTCGTCGGTTACGAGGCGCGCCCGGCCGGCATGCAGATCGCCTTCTGGCTGGCGACGGCAACGCTGCTCATGCTCGGCATGCGCTGGATCGCGCGCGGGCAGGTGGCGCAGCGCGCGGCACCGGCCGCCACGCCACAGGCGACGGCTTGATCGCGTCGCATCATCCCAATCAGATCAGCCCGATCACATCGTCCCGCTACATCCGGAACACGCCATAGCGTCCGGTTTCGATCGGCGCGTTCAACGACGCCGAGATCGCCAATCCCAGCACGCGGCGCGTGTCGACCGGATCGATGATGCCGTCGTCCCACAACCGCGCACTGGCGTAGTAGGGATGGCCCTGGCGGTCGTACTGCGCGCGGATCGGCGCCTTGAACGCTTCTTCTTCATCTTGCGACCACGATTGTCCGGCGGATTCGATGCCGTCGCGTTTCACCGTCGCGAGCACGGATGCGGCCTGTTCGCCGCCCATGACGCTGATGCGCGCGTTCGGCCACATCCACAGGAAGCGCGCGCCGTAGGCCCGCCCGCACATGGCGTAGTTGCCCGCGCCGAAGCTGCCGCCGATGACCACGGTGAACTTCGGCACGTGCGAGCAGGCGACCGCGGTGACCATCTTCGCACCGTCCTTGGCGATGCCGGCCTGCTCGTATTTCTTGCCGACCATGAAGCCGGTGATGTTCTGCAGGAACACCAGCGGTACGTTGCGCTGGTTGCACAGTTCGATGAAATGCGCGCCCTTGAGTGCGCTTTCCGAAAACAGGATGCCGTTGTTCGCGACGATGCCGACTGGATAGCCGTGGATATGCGCGAACCCCGTGACCAGAGTCTTGCCGTAGCGCGCCTTGAACTCGTGAAACTCCGAGCCATCGACGATGCGAGCGATCGCTTCGCGGATGTCGAACGGACGGCGGGTGTCTTGCGGGATCACGCCATACAGTTCCGCGGCAGCGTATTTCGGTTCGGCCGGTTCGGCGAGCGCCAACGGCAGCGTCTTCTTTCGGTTCAGCGCGGCCACGATGTCGCGCGCAATGGACAGCGCATGCGCATCGTTCTCGGCGAAGTGGTCGGCGACACCGGAGATGGACGTATGCACGTCGGCACCGCCGAGTGTTTCCGCATCGACCACTTCGCCGGTAGCGGCCTTCACCAGCGGCGGACCTCCGAGGAAGATCGTGCCCTGTTCCTTGACGATGATGGTTTCGTCGCTCATCGCCGGCACGTAGGCGCCGCCGGCGGTGCATGAACCCATCACCACGGCGATTTGTGGGATGCCGAGCGCGGACAGGCGCGCCTGGTTGTAGAAAATGCGGCCGAAATGTTCCTT
>JAICYA010000335.1 GCA_025934455.1 Rudaea sp. | reverse complement strand
GGCGCTTATTTCCAGTTGGTCGATTATTCCGTGCTGAAGGCGACGGACGACCTGAATTTTTGCGAGTGGCTCGTGCGCGAGGCCGGCGTTGCGGCGATCCCGGTATCGGCGTTCTACGAAACACCGCCGGACGCTCGCCTGGTGCGCCTGTGCTTCGCCAAGAGCGAAACGACCCTGGCGGCGGCCGCGGAGCGGCTATGCAGGCTCTGATAAAAAATAGACTGATGAAAAATGGGTTGAAGATTTCCCTGGTCCAGGGCGCCACGCGCTGGCACGATCCGGCTGGCAACCGCGCGCATTACGGCGATCTGATCGCGCCGCTAGGTGGCAGCGACCTGATCCTGCTGCCGGAAACTTTCACCAGCGGTTTTTCCAACGAGGCCATCCACAACGCGGAAACGATGGATGGCCCGACCGTTGCGTGGTTGCGCGAGCAATCGGGCAAAATCGACGCGGCGATCTGCGGCAGCGTGCAATTGCGCGTCGGCGAAAAAGTATACAACCGCTTGCTGTTCGCGACGCCGGACGGGCAAATCCGCCATTACGACAAACGCCATCTGTTCCGCTACGCCGACGAACACATGCGCTATGCTTCGGGTGACGAACGCTTGATCGTCGAATGGCGCGGCTGGAAGATCTGCCCGCTGGTCTGTTACGACCTGCGCTTTCCGGTCTACTCGCGCAATCGCCATGCGGATGGCGGCTTCGATTACGACGTGTTGCTGTTTGTGGCGAACTGGCCGAGCGCGCGGCGTTACGCCTGGCAAAGCCTGCTGCGCGCCCGCGCCATCGAAAACCTGGCCTTTTGCGCCGGACTGAACCGTGTCGGCCGCGACGGCAATGGACTCGACTATTCCGGCGACAGTGCGGTGCTGGATTTCCTTGGGCAACCGCTCGTCGAACTCGGCGCGCAGGAACAAGCCGTCACGGTGACGCTCGATCCAGCCGCGCTCGCGGCACACCGCGAGCGTTTTCCGGCATGGATGGATGCCGACGCATTCACTCTCGACTAAGCGGCACGGATGTCCTTGTTGAGACGCTGCGTCCCTTCGTGGATCGCGCGCAATTCGTGCACGATGGCGAAACGCTTGGCAGAATTTGCGTCGTCGAACGCAGCCAGCACCGCTCCGGTTTTTGGACACAGCACCTCGAAGCGTGGCGCGCGTGGCAGGCCGGTTTCGTCGTACTCCTCGAGTCGTTCGATCGCATAACCGAAAATGCGGGTTTCGGGATACCGTTTGCAGCGCATGGCCTTCTCCTCACTCGTTGACCCTGGAAGCCCAAAATAGCCGGTGCACATGTGCATACGGTTAACCGGCTGTTGCAGCCGGGTTAATGCCGGAAATATTTTGCGGACGCGAAACTTTCGCGGGTTTGCGCAATCGAATTTTGATTCGTCACGATGGCTTCACGGCTCCGCCAGCAGGCTTGCGCACTGGTATAGTACGTGGCGCAAAACGGGTGTTTCATTCAATCTTGCGGATGGGGAGTATCGATACATGAAGAAGCTGGCCTTGGGTGTGATGGTCGCTATGGGTGCGCTTGCCACGGGCAATGCGCTGGCGAAGGGCGATGGCCGTCCGACGATTGCGGTGGCGGAGTTCCGCAACGAATCCGGCGCGGCCTGGTGGCGCGGCGGCGTGGGCTGGGAATTGTCCGGCATGCTGTCCAATGAATTGTCTTCGACCAACGATTTCCATGTGGTCGAGCGGCAGAAGATCCAGAATGTGCTTGAAGAACAGAATTTCGCGGCCTCGGGCCGTGTGCGCGCCGGGACGGGCCCGAAGATCGGCAAGGTGACAGGCGCGCAGTACCTGATCACGGGCACGGTCACGTCATACGAGGAAAATACCGCAAGCACGGGCGGTGGTTTCAGCTTCAAGGGCATTTCGCTCGGCGGCAAGAAGAGCGAGGCATATCTGGCTGTGGATTTGCGCGTGATCAACACCGAAACCAGCGACGTCGAATTTTCGCGCACCATTGAGGGCCGTAGTTCGGGTGGCGGCCTGTCCGTCGGCCTGTACCGCGGCGGCTTTGGCGGCAACCTCGCGCACGAGGAAAACACGCCTGCCGGCAAAGCGATTCGCGCTGCCCTGGTCGAGGCGACCGATTACCTGGATTGCGTGATGGTCAAGCGCGACGGCTGCAAGGCCGATTTCGATGCCAAGGAACGCAAGCGCCGCGAGGGCGACAAGAAGGCAATCAAGCTGGATTGATTTCCGGTCAGCGCTACACAAGACGAAGAAGGCCGCGTGAGCGGCCTTCTTTTTTTAGCTTCTCAACGGCGTGGCGGTTTGCCGCGGCGCTTGCCCTGTCCGTCGCCGCGTGGCGGCCCCAGTCGATTGCCGATGTCGTCGCGCGGAACACCTTGCCCTTGACGCGGTGGGCGCGGTTCGCCGCGCGGCACGTAGCGCTGTTTCTCGGCGCGCAATCCGGCAATGAAGCGGCGCGCACCGCTGTCGTCCTGACGTTCGCCGGGGATGCCGGTAACCGGCGGACGCCATTGCGCGGGTTTCTCGCGCCGGGGTTTGCGTGCAGCCCCGCCGGCATTGTCGCCGGCCCAGCGTGTGCCGGGTTGATAAACGCCGATCTGCGTCTGGCCGCGGCCACCACCGCGGCGCGGACCGCGCGCATCGCGGTTTTGCGGATTTCGCGAATCGCCGCCACCAGGACCGCGCTGTGGCTTTCCACCGGGGCCGCGCTGCGAGTTGCCGCCGGGACCGCGCTGCGAGTTGCTGTTGCCGCGTTTGCGTTGGCCTCCGGGCCGCCCGAACGGCTTGTCTTCGCGGATGCGATCGAACGCGCGCAGCTCGCGACCCTCATCGCTGCCTCCGGTC
>JAICYA010000057.1 GCA_025934455.1 Rudaea sp. | reverse complement strand
GTGCTGTACGCGGGCGCGGTGTGGGCGTTGGCGCAGGGCATAGCGCAACTCGGGCCGCCGCTGGGTGCGCCGGACTGGATCGTGCGTTGGTTCGTGATCGCGGCGTGTATCGGGTTCCGTTGAAATCGCCCGCGGGGAGTTGAAGCTTCGCAAAGGTTACACTTCGACACGCCAGAACAGGGAAACACTCGAGTGGGCGAATTTCTCCAGCGGCTGAAAGAACGCAAGCTCGTGCAGTGGGCGCTGGCCTACGTCGCGGCGGCATTTGCGCTGATCCAGGTGCTCGATATTGTCGCGACGCGATTCGGCTGGCCGGAATCGGTCGAGCGTCTTGTCATCATCGCGCTCGCGATCGGTTTCTTCGTCGTGCTGGTGCTGGCGTGGTATCACGGCGAGCGCGGCGTGCAGCGGGTTTCCGGTACCGAACTATTGATCCTCGCCTTGCTGCTGGCGATCGGTGGCGGACTGCTGTGGCGATTCGCCGCGCAGAATCCGGTCGCTCCTGCTGCCGATGCAGCGAACTCCTCGTCTTCGGATTTGGCAGCTCCTGCGCGGATTCCGGACAAATCCATTGCCGTGCTGCCATTCGAGAACCTGAGCGCGGACAAGGGCAACGCCTACTTCGCCGACGGCATGCAGGATCTGATCCTGACCAAGCTCGCCGACATCGGCGACCTGAAAGTGATCTCCCGCACGTCCACCGCGAAATACGAAAGCCACCCGGACAACCTGAAAACCATCGCGCGGCAACTCGGCGTGGCGACGATCCTGGAAGGCAGCGTGCAGAAGGCCGGCAATCAGGTGCTGATCAACGTGCAGCTGATCGATGCCAGCAACGACAACCATCTGTGGGCCGACGCTTACACGCGCACGCTGGACAACATCTTCGGCGTGGAAGGCGAGGTCGCGCAGAAAATTGCCGATGCGTTGAAGGCCAAGCTCACCAGAACCGAGCAACAGAACGTTGCGGCGATCCCGACCCAGAACGCCGCCGCGTACAACTGGTACCTGAAAGCGGACTACCAGGCCCACAAGGCGTTTGATGCCCAGGACGGCGCGGAATTCGAGCTTGCCGAATCCGATTACCGCAAGGCGATCGCGCTCGATCCTGGCTTCGCCCTGGCCCGGGCCCAACTGGCTTACTGGAAAATGGTGAGCCACTGGTTCGTTGCGCCGCTGCCACCGGACGAACTGGCGAAGGTCAAGGTGACCATTGACAGTACCCTTGCCATCGCTCCCGATCTTCCCGATGCACATCTGGCGCTCGGCTATTACTACTACTGGGGCTATCGCCGTTATGCCGAGGCTGCCAAACAGTTCGAGCGAGTGCTGCAGCTCGCGCCGAACAACGTCGAGGCGCTCGGAGGGCTGGCTTTCATCGAACGCAGAAGAGGACAGTGGCCGCAGGCGCTGGCGACGCTGCAACGCGCGTTGCTGATCGCACCGCGCGACGCTGAGATGCTGGGCGAATACGGCTGGACGTTGTGCATCATGCGGCGCTATGCGGAAGCGGAGCAGGTGCTGATGCGTGCGCTGACGATGGAGCCCGGGAAGACCAACAATCAGGACGCATTGTGGACGACGCGCCTGATCGGGTTGGGCGATGCCCAGGGCGCCCGGAGCGCTTACATTCCACGGCCCGGCTGGAGACTCGACACCGCGAAAAACATCGCCGCCGGAGACGTGGATGGCCTGGTCAACCCGATCGTCTACCCGGATGTATTCGAACGCCACTTCGATCAGGCGCTGCTTGCATGGGATTCGGCGCCCGTCAGCACCGATGCGGAACGGCTCACCCGCCGCGCCGCGCGCGTCACCATCCAGGTCATTGCGGGAAGGCAGTCCGCCATTCAATCCGAGTGCGCGCAATTGAAGCCGTTGCTCGATGCGGAACTGGCGAAGCATCCCGATGTCATCGGGAATCTGCAGCAGGTGGCGTGGGTAGATGCGTGCCTCGGTCGCAATACGGAGGCCATCGTGGCAGCGCGTCGCGCATCCGAAGTGATGTCCATTTCCAAGGACGCTTATTTTGGTGAGTACACCTTGGCCGGGTTGGCCGAGATCGAAGTCCACGCGGGCGCAAAAGATGACGCGCTCAAATTGATCGGGCAACTGCTGGCGGTGCCGGCCGGCGAAGTGATGAGCGTGACCCGGCTGAAGCTCGATCCGATATGGGATCCGCTGCGCCAGGATCCGCGCTTCCATGCGCTGTTGACTCAGTACGAGCATGTGCAGCCCACGGCGACCGAACGTGGAGTCGCGCAATGAATGAATTTCTTCAGCGCCTCAAGCAACGCAAGCTGGTGCAGTGGGCGCTGGCCTACGTCGCCGCGGCGTTCGCGCTGATTCAGGTGCTGGATGTCGTTGCGCAGCGCTTCGCGTGGCCGGATTCGCTTGAACGAATTTTGATCCTGGTACTCGCACTGGGATTTTTCGTGATGCTTGTGCTTGCCTGGTATCACGGCGAGCGCGGTGTGCAGCGGGTTTCCGGTACCGAACTATTGATTCTCGCATTGCTCCTGGCTGTGGGCGGCGGATTGCTGTGGCGGGCGGCGCAGGTGCCGCATGAAACTGCCATTGCAACCGCGGCGACAAAGCCGGCGCAGATTCCGGACAAATCCATTGCGGTGCTGCCGTTCGTGAACATGAGCGGCGACGCAAAAAACGATTATTTCAGCGACGGTATCACCGAGGAAATCCTCGATGCACTGGCGCAGCTTCCGAAACTGAAAGTGGCCGCGCGCACGTCCGCATTCGCGTTCAAGGGCAAGGCCGAGGACTTGCGCAAGGTCGGAGAAGTCCTGGGTGTCGCGAACGTGCTGGAGGGCAGCGTGCAGCAAGCCGGCGACGCGGTGCGCATCACCGCGCAATTGATCGACACCCGCAGTGGCTATCACCTGTGGTCCGAGAAATATGACCGCAAGCTCACCAGCATCTTCGCCGTCGAGGATGAAATCTCCAAGGCGATCGCGGACAAGCTCAAGGTGCAACTGGGCGGCAACGATCAAACACTGGTAGCGCAAAAAACGATTGACCCGCGTGCGCATGATTTCTATCTGCGCGGATTGACCTTGCTCGCGGCGCGCTCGGTGGTTGAAGCAGTGGGCGCATTCCAGCAGGCGGTGGCGATCGACCCGAGCTATCCGCAGGCGTGGGCCACACTGGCCGAAGCGCAAGCGCTGCTGCCGGTCTACGGGTCCACTGCGCCGGCGATCGCTTATGGGGATGCGCTGGAATCCGCACAGCGTGCCCTCGCCCTGAATCCGGATGCCGCGCTCGCCTACGTCGCTCAGGGCATGGTGTACAGCAACCAGATGCGCTGGGCCGAGGCCGATCGTGCATTGCGGCACGCGCTGTCACTCGCGCCGGGCGACGCGGAAGCGCTGAACCAGTATGCGCAATTTCTGCAAGGGGTCGGTCAAACTGCACCCGCGTTGGATGTGCTTGATCGCGCGGTGCAGGCCGATCCTATGTCAGCCATAAGCGCTTCGATACGCGTGCAATTGAGCATGCATTTGGGTCGGATCGATGCGGCGACAGCCGCCGCGCAGATGAAGCGCATTCTGGCAGCGCATCCGGAGAGTTTGTTCGCGCATCGCGTCGCTTCAACTATGTATGTCGCCTTGCACAACTATGCGGAAGCGGAAGCGCAAATGCGTATGGCGGCCACCCTTGATGGCGGCGATCCGGAGGCGAAAGCGCTGTTAATTCGCGGTATCGCCGATCCGGGCCAGCGCGCCCGCGCCGTCCAAAGCCTGGAGACTTCACCCGCCAACGCCGATTTACGCCGCGACCCAATCTTGTACGCGTTTTTCCTGATCCAGTTGGACCAGGGTGCCACCGCTTTGGAAAAGCTCAGCGAAATGACGGCCGATGGCAATAGCACGATTCCGCAAATGCTATGGGGGCCGGCGTTCGATCCGATCCGCAACGACCCGCGCTTCAAGGCGGCGCTGAAGAAGATAGGCCTGCCGTATGCGCCCGAGCAGATCGAAACGGGAGTGAAACCATGAAAATTGCCTTGCGTCTTTGCGTTCTCATCGTGGCATCGGCATTTGCCTCGTCCACTTGGGCGGAACGCGGTAACGCGCCGCAGACCATCGATGGCCTGGGCACCACGACCTTCCCGACCTCGGCGAAATCCGGTGCGGCGCAGACCGCATTCATGCGCGCCTTGTTGCTGCTGCACCTGTTCGAATATCCCGCGGCGGCCAAGGCGTTCGAGCAGGCGGAAAAACTCCAGCCGGATTTCGCCATGGCCTACTGGGGCGAGGCGATGACCTACAACCACGGCATCTGGAACCAGCTCGATGCCGCCGCCGGACGCACCGTGCTGGCCAGGCTCGGCGCTACGCCGGCCGCGCGTGCGGCGAAGGCGCCGACGGCGCGCGAAAAAGCCTACCTCGCCGCGGTGGAAATCCTGTATTCCGGGCAAGGCACGAAAAAGGAACGTGACGCGCGCTATTGCGATGCGATGCAAAAACTCGCCGCAACGTATCCGCACGACAACGATGCGCAGTTGTTTTACGCACTTGCTCTGATGGCGCGCAACGAAGGCGTGCGCAACGAGACCGATTACCTGCAGGCAGCCGAAATCGCGCAGCGCAGCTTCCGTGTCAATCCTCAGAATCCGGGCGCGGCGCACTACTGGATCCACGGCATGGACGATCCCGCGCATGCCGCTGGGGCGCTGGAAGCGGCACGGGCCTTGTCGAAAATCGCGCCGGACGCCGGCCACGCCCAGCACATGACCGCGCACATCTTCATGGCGCTTGGGATGTGGGACGACGTGACGACGGCCAACATCAACGCGATGCGCGTGGTGAATGCGCAGGCGCGTGCGGCGGGGAAACCTGAGGTTGAATGCGGGCATTACGACGAGTGGCTGCAATACTCCTATTTCGAGCAAGGCCGTTTTCGCGACGCGCAGCAAACGCTTGCGGCTTGCGCCAAAACCCTGCCGCCGGCGCTGGATTGGGCGAAACAGCACGCACAGGCTTTGCACGCCGAGCATGCGTCGCCGGCACAGATGGCCAAGCATCTGCGCCGTTCGCTGGTGATCATGCGCGGTGTCGCGTTGATCGAATCGCGCGACTGGGACGGCGCCGCGGCAAAGCTCGAGGTGGACGTGACCGACCTCGGCGTGCCGGTGGCATGGAACGATTTTGCCCTCGGTTACGCGGCTGCCGAACGCGGCGATCTGGCGCAGGCACAGCAGGCATCCGTCAACCTGCACGCCTGGCGCGAGAAAACGACCGCGTCCGAAGACGACCCGCAGTTGCCCGGGTATCTCGCGATCATGGACGACGAATTGCATGGCATCGTGCTGATCCGCCAGAAACACGGGGATGAAGGCCTTGCCGCGATTCGGCATGCTGCGCAGCGCTACGACTCGATGGCCTTCGATTTCGGTCCGCCGGTGCCACTCAAGCCGCCGCACGAACTGCTCGGCGAGCAGTTGTTGCAAGCCGGCAAGCCAGCGCAGGCGGTCGACGAGTTCCAGGCCGCGTTGAAAAAGGCGCCGAATCGCAGCTTGTCGCTGCTCGGCTTGGCGCGGGCGCAAACTGCCGCGCACGATGCCAAGACTGCCGCCGCGACTTATCGCAAACTGCTGGCGAACTGGCATGGCGCCGATGCCGGCCTGCCGGAACTGGCTGAAGCACGCGAGCATCGGGGCCAATGATCCGATGACCGATTTCCTCGCCCGCCTCAAGCAACGCAAGCTCGTGCAGTGGGCACTGGCCTACGTCGCGTTCGCGTTCGCGGCGGTGCAGGGTATCGACGTCGTTGGGCAACAATTCGGATGGCCAGACGCGCTGCGCCGCGGCATCACCATCGCGCTCGCCATCGGTTTCTTCGTCACGCTCGTCATAGCGTGGTATCACGGTGAGAGGGGCGCGCAGAAAGTCACCGGCATGGAGTTGCTGATCCTCGCCTTGCTGCTGGCGATTGGTGGTGGATTGCTGTGGCGAATGGCGAAGACGCCGCAGCGAGTGACGACCGCATTTGCCGTCGCCACGTCAACGGAAAAGACCGCGCCGATTCCGGACAAATCCATTGCCGTGCTACCGCTCACGAACGAAAGCAGCGACAAGGATCAGCAGTATTTCTCCGATGGCTTGTCCGAGAGCCTGATTGTCGCGCTGTCGCAATTTTCCGCGTTGAAGGTGATCGGCCGCAATTCTTCGTTCCGATTTCGCGATAGCCAGGACGACAGTCGGACCATCGGTGAAAAGCTCGGCGTGGCGACATTGCTGGAAGGTAGCGTGCAGCGTGCGGGCGACGCGGTGCGGATCAGTGCGGAGCTGATCCATGCCGCCGATGGCGTGACCGTGTGGTCGCAGAATTACGACCGCCCGTACAAGGATCTGTTCAAGCTGCAGGACGAAATCACCCAATCCGTCGCCGGCGCGCTCAAGGCGAGGTTGCTGACGAACGACGGTGCCGCTGTGCAGACCGACCGCCCGCCCGGCGGCAATCTCGACGCCTACAATGCCTACCTGCAAGGCAACTACTACGCCGCGCGCGGCTCCGAGGACGACCTGCGCAAGGCGATCGCGGAATACGAAACATCCACACGCATCGACCCGCGTTATGCGCTGGCCTGGGCGGCGATGGCGCATGCGGGCGATTGGCTGGCGAGCGCCTTTCTCTCCGGTGTCCAGGGGCAACCGATTTACGCGCAGGTACGCAAGGCCGCGGATACCGCACTGCGACTGGATCCGAATCTCGCGGCGGCGCACAACGTGCGCGGCGAGCAATTGGGCATAATCGATTTCGACTGGAAGGGCTCCGAAGCCGAGCAGCGTCGCGCGCTCGAACTCGAGCCGGGCAACAACCAGACGATGGAAAACCTCGGCGTGGGTCGCGCCCAGGCCGGTCGGTCGGAAGAAGCCATCGCCATGACCCGGCAATCGCTGGTGACCGATCCGATGCGTGCCAGCGGTTACCTGCTGCTTGCACGTTATCTTACGGCCGCGGACCGCCTCGACGAGGCCGAACGGGCAATCCGCAGGGCGATCGAGCTGCAGCCCGCCGCTGCGCATTTCGACGCGGGACTTGTGGATATCGAGGTTCGTCGAGACGATGCGAAGGCCGCGCTGGACGCGGCGCAAAAAGTGCCGCCGGGAAATTGGCAGGACTACGCCTTGGCGATGGCGAGCCAGATCGGCAACGATCGCGCCGCGGCGGATGCGGCGCTGCAACGACTGATCGCCAAGGATGCCGATGGCATGTACTTCCAGATCGCCGAGGTGCAGGCGGTGCGCGGCGACGCCAACCAGACCTTCGCCTGGCTGGATCGCGCCTTGGCCAATCGCGATTCGGGCCTGCAGTTCTTGCTCGTCAACCCGTTCATCCTGCGCTTCAAGGACGATCCGCGCTTCGCGGCGTTCTGCAAGCGGCTCGGCGTGCCGGCCACGACAGATGCGAAGGCGATGCCGTGAACGACTTTTTCGCCCGCCTGAAGCAACGCAAGCTGGTGCAGTGGGCGCTGGCTTATGTCGCCTTCGCATTCGCGGCGGTGCAGGGCATCGACGTCGTCGGACAACAATTCGGCTGGCCAGACGCGGTTCGGCGCGGCATCACCGTCGCGCTCGCCATCGGTTTCTTCGTGACCCTCGTGCTGGCCTGGTATCACGGCGAGAAAGGCGCACAAAAGGTCACCGGCACCGAGTTGCTGATCCTCGCGCTGTTGCTCGCGATCGGCGGCGGATTGCTGTGGCGCGTGGCGCAGGCGCCGCAGAAGGCGGTTGCCGTGGATGCAGCGAAACCCGCGGCGACGCCGTCGATGCCGATAACCGACAAGTCCATCGCCGTGTTGCCGTTCGAAAATCTGTCGGACGACAAGGCCAACGCCTACTTCGCCGATGGCATCCAGGACGAGATCCTGACCAAGCTGGCGAAGATCGGCGCTCTGCGCGTCACCTCGCGCACCTCGACACGGCACTATGCCAGCGCACCGGAAAACCTCGCGGAAATCGCGCGCCAGCTGGGCGTGGCCAACATCCTGGAAGGCAGCGTGCAGAAATCCGGCAACGCCGTGCACATCAACGTGCAGCTGATCGGCGCGGCAAAGGACGAACACTTGTGGGCGGAGAGCTACAACCGCACGCTCGATGACGTCTTCGGCGTCGAAGGCGAAGTCGCGCAGGCTATCGCCGACGCGTTGAAGGCGACGTTGACCGGAACCGAGCGCGAGGCCGTGGCCGCGAAGGGAACGCAAAATCCCCGCGCCTGGGAAGCCTACCTGCGCGGTCGCGTGGAGGACAATTCCCAATACACGTACGCGGGGGCGATTCGGGCGATCGACAGTTACTTCGAAGCGACGCGAGAGGATCCGCAGTTCGCCCAGGCCTGGGCCGGGGCTGCGGTGGCGATGAGCAATATGTATCTGAACGGCGTCGATGCCGCGCGCTCCACGCCAGAGGCGGTGCGCCGCGCCACCGACACGGCGATGAGTCTGCAGCCGCAGCTTGCGGAAAGCCTGCTGGCGCAGGGCGCGTATCTGTACCGCGTCAAGCGCGACTACCCGGCGGCACTGGATGTCTACCGACGCGCGCTGGCGCAGCAACCCGGCGATATCGACATCATTGCCGAATTGTTCTTCATCGAGCGGCGCATGGGGCGATGGAACGACGCGATCGCGCACTATCGTGATGCCATTGCCCGCGATCCGCGCAACGTGTCGATCCGCGTCCAGGGCGCCGTCGAGATTTTCCTGCGCCTGCGCCGGTTCGACGAGACGCGCGCATTGCTCGAAGGCGCGCTGAAGATCGCGCCGGACGACACGGCCGCGCCGGCGGGTCTGGCGCAGGTCGAAATGCAACTCGGCCACCTTGACGCCGCGCAAGCCTGGCTCGCGCGCATTCCCGGGGATCGGTACGAGTCGATCGAAGCCGAAGCACGCATGCGCGTGCTGACGCTGCAGCGCGACGAGGCGGCGCTCGGACGTTTGATGCGGTCAGCCGAACTGAAAGAGGACGCGATGCTCAGCGGCGATGACATTGAAGGGCTGATCCGCC